>NZ_QTMW01000027.1:0-71804 GCF_003604005.1 Bacteroides sp. OF03-11BH
AAATTACAAACGAGAATATAGTAAAAAATATAATGCGTCTGCCCTGGCACTTTATAAAAAGACGAATGTCACCTTATAGGGTGACATTTATCATTCTATAAGGTGACTAGCTATCCTCAAAAGGATGAAAATTACTAAAGATACAAAATTAATTAGTGAAAAGCAATAGTAGGGTAAGAAATTTATCTGTATTGCAAACAGGCTTAGAATTCAAATCCGAATCTAGCTCCTACTCCATGTAACTCCCATGTATCATTCCAACTGTTATGATAATAATGCCCTCCATAGCTGTAACTATAATCTGTTGTGGCGTCATAATCTTGGAAGTTATACATCAAAGCTAAATTCAAGGCCTTTTTCCCTTTTAAAGAAAAACGTACTCCTACTCCTATTGAAGCATACGCTCCTTCTATGTCTCCTACAGCATATCCGGCTTTTACGTCGGCGAACGGAGTCACTTTTTTGTTGATGAAGTTAGCTCTGAAGTTAGCATAGATGGGGGCTGCATAAAGATCTGCATCGGTATAGTAGTTGAAAGCAACGCCACCACCTACAAAGAAATAATTGTTGAATTGATAACCATGTGTGGTTGATAATTCAATTTTAGAGGCATTGTAGTCGCTCACATCGCCAATATATGCAAAGTCTACGAAACCCTTATAGCCTTTTAATGTATTTCTTGCGGCTTTGCGGTCGTTGGTATCCTTACGATAATCTCTTGTGTACCGCTCTTCTTTTGTGATTTTAGTCACATCACTCATCTGACAGATGATGAGGCTGCCATCACCTGTTTTGATTTTTAAAGAGACATTGGGCACTTGTTCAATGATTACTCCTTTAATAATGCTGCCATTCTTTAAATACACTACTTCTGTGTAATTCTGTGCTGCGACATACGTACTGATACTTAATAATAAGGTCAGTACTAATAGTAGTTTTCTCATACTTGTATTTTTATTGTTTATAGTTTCTTGAGTGCGCTATAGATAGAGCCTGCCCAATAGTTGCGTAATCCGAAACCACGTGCCTTGCCGTCGGTAATCCATTCTTCAATGATTTCCTTTGTTTCGGTATTGAAGAATACGACTTCATACGTACCTCTATTGTTTGATTTGTCCAGGAACTGTGCGATAAACACCATACCTACTCCGGGTGTTTTCTGGATAGGCAATGCGTTGATGGCTGCTTTGATTTGCTCTTTACTAAGAGTATATTCTCTTTTAGCAGTCATTAGCTCGGTCAGGTCGATGTTTTCGTTCACCTGATTAACGGCATCCCGTGAAATCTCTGTCACTTCTTTTTTCAATTGTTTTCCTACGTTATACTTCTTAGCTTCTGTGATGAACAGTTCATTGATACGTCTGAAAGCATCTTTGAATTGTGCCGGTGATTCATCTGCACCGAAAATTTTTACTTGGGAGTAGTCTACCCCATAGAACTTAATAGACTGAATGTCTTTCAATGCACTCTTGCCTTGTCCGAAACAGAACAGGCTCGTGCTCAAGAATAAGAATAGAATAAGTTTTTTCATATACGTTAATGTTAAAGTGATATAGTTGGTTACTAACTTCCAAAAGTAGAAAATAATTATCGTAAATCAATGAATTTTATCGTTTTTCGACTCATTGGAGGCATTTGTATCTTGGCAATGTACTCTGCCGATTCAAAATTGATGCTTGGCGCCACTCTGACTTTCGAACGGAACAGATCTTTAATCTCTTTGGCAAAGGCTTCGCTACGGTTCTCGCTTCCGATACGAATCAGAATCTCATCCGTTCCCAATTCATTGGTATAAACTTCAATGATATAGTTTTTTACCGAAGGTATATTATCCAGAATGTCGAATAATGCAGGCGGATACAACGTCGTTCCTTTGTATTTAATCATTTGTCCTTTCCGGCCGAGGATGGAGCTTAGGCGGATGGTATTTCTCCCGCAACCACAGGGATCGGTGTGGTGGTAACAAATATCACCTGTTTTGAAACGGAGCAACGGCATACCTTTGACTCCGAGCGTCGTGATCGTCACTTCCCCTGCTTCTCCCTCTTCCACAGGACGATTGTTATCATCCAGAAACTCTACAATGATAAGTTCCGGTTGCAAATGCCCTCCGTGGAATTCATTACACTCGGTAAAGGACGACTGCATTTCGGTGGAGGCATAAGTGGAATACAACTGCAAGGCAGGCCATTTATCGTGTATTTTCTGTCCGAGCGTATTCAACTGGAATTCCTGATTGCGCAATGCTTCTCCGATACAGATGCACTTCTGCATGGAACAGGTATTATGGTTGATATGATTCTTTTCGGCAAACTCTATCAGTTTGATAAGGAAAGAGGGGACTACCATTCCACAAGTCGGATGTATCCGTCGAATTGTGTCCCATTGCAGTTCCGGGATGCCGTTGCCTACACGGATCACTCCCATACCCAGTTCGCGGGCTCCCATATAATATGCCAAGCCTGCCATGAAACGGCGGTCGATGGTAGTCATCAATTGAAGAATATCTTGCTTGGTGCATCCGGTGGTGGTGAAAGATAAGTATTCGTTGTAAGAAAGACGGTCCAGGTCTTCAGAGGTGAGAACGAAAGTGACCGGATCTCCCAATGTGCCCGAAGTCGTCACATAGTCGATAATTTCCTCTTTGTCTACGCAGATGAAATCATCGTTATGGAGTTGCAGGTCCGTCTTGGTAGTGACGGGGATCTGTTGCAAGTCTTCAATCGTCTTTATTTGATTGATATCAATGTGATGTTCGGCAAACATCTGTTGATAGAACTTGGAATGTGCTTGCAGGTAGGCTAACACTTTGGCTAACTGTTCTTCCTGATAGCTTTTGATATCTTCCGGTGAGCGGAACTGAATTTCAGGATTCTTTTCCATCTTTGGATTGTTTTTGAATTTTCTGTTGGATACGTTCTTTCTCTTGCAACTTGGGAATGGATTTCTTCAATGCCTGTTGCCAGTATGCAATGGCCTGTTTAGATTGCTGCATGGCCTCGTAGTAATCTCCTATTACTTCATATACATAGTATAGGGAAGGATTGGAGGCTTGGTATGTTTTTAAAACAGATTCCTCTATCTGTTCCTTTTTTCTGATTTTCTTCAATAAAAGCGGAGTCAGTTTCTTATACGTGAGAAGATGCTGGAACTCCGGTGTGTCGATGAATTTATCTTCCGGAATGGTCAGGTCGGAACTGTATATTTCGTGTTGCCAATCAATCGTGTCTTTGAATATCTTATTCAGGTCATAGGCTACGTATTTCCCACATTGCCAGGGAGAGGTCGATACCCACATCAGCCGTTTCTCCGGTTGGAAGATGACGGAATGATGGGCAATAAACTGATTGATGGCCATTTCGTTGGCCAGTCCCAGGTCTGTGTTTTGCAGGCCTTTGTGGTCACGCAGGATAGAGGCGGCTTTGGAGACATCGATCGGAAGATCCTCATTAATGAGTTCCGTTAATCGTGCAAAACGGTATGGGCTGTCGGAAGTGCGGATATTTTCCATGTTTCGTTCGTCCTTGCTGAATTCTTCCGATTGGTAATGGTTGGTGCAGATGAGCCGATTGGCTTCTTTTCCGGTGAAAAGCACAGTTTTCTCCGGAGATTTCTCGATAATCGCGGCTTTGCCATCTTTGGCAGAACCTATCAATATGGATTCGGAGACGAATGTTTCCCGTTTTTTGGCGATGGCAAAGGCTTCATCAATAGTGGCTGCATATTGCAGAATCTCTCTGGTCAGGATGGAAATGGGGGTGGCGGAACCTGTGGGGACAGCAGATTTGGCAGCATTAATTGTCACGGTAAGACCTGTCTCGTTCATGCCGGATAACACTCCTATCATACCGGGCCATCCGACGGAAGCAAACCTGTATCCTTGCTCCGGTACATAAAAAGCCACCTGCTTGTTCTCTGCGAAGGCATCTCCTACATAGAAATCGAAGTTACGTCCGATCAGCAGGGATGAATCTGCACTTTGTGTTCCCCAAGTGGCGAACGAACTGCATCCCACTAACATATAATCTTGCATGGCATGTCCCAGGTCGTGTGCCGAATGGTAATTCAACTGGCGTTCGTAAGGAGTGCCGATGAAGTCGTATTCATGCGTACATGATAGCGAGATTCCGTAGATCTCGTCGCGGTATTCTTCGAGGACGTTCTCACCCAGATTACGGTTGAATAATACAATGAAGAACCGGAGGAATTTCAGATAACTGTCTGAAGGAACAATCTCACGAATCTGATCCACGAACACTTTCTCTTGATGGTGGAGCAGGTCGGAAGACAGTTGCCCGATAGCTTCTCCTCTCTGGAAAGCATCCCCTTTCACAAACAATTCCCATAAGCCGCTGTCGCTGTGCCGGAGAAAGTTATCTCCATAATGCCGGAGGTGGAGACTGTCTATATCAATCACTTTGTCTGTGGTCATGCTTTGCTCATGTTTGGGCGTTTGCATATCCGCAGAAAAGTAGAGATAGCTGATTCCGGCTATCAATAGAACGATGAGCGACAGGAAAAGGAAGCCCGTGTATTGGAGTGTCTTTTTGACTATTCTATGCATTTCCTACTTTTTTAGCCAGATATTCTTGTCCTACAAACTCCGCACAAGTCAGCATGGCAGTTAGTGTTACCCCTAATGCACCATGCACATTCAGGTTTTGCCCGGTGAGAAAGAGATTTCCCAAGCGGCTTCTTGTAGATACGAAACCAATTTGCGGACATTTATAATCTTTGATAATCCCATACGCGGAACCATCCACTGTTCCTGTATAGTCCCGATAGCTTAATGGAGTAGTGGTATACATCTCTTCTATGTTTTCTGAAAGGTCAATGCCATGTCCTCGGATGAAGCGGAGAATCTGTTCTGCTTTCTCCTTTTTGAAGGATTGGTAGTCTTCTCCCCGATGTTCGGGAGTCGTGTCCTTCCAGGCAGACAGTTCATCTATATACATAGGTGTCAGGATGGAAATGACACTGGCATATTGACTGTCCTCGGAAGACGCTTGCATGGAAATCATACAGTTGGTGGTCCGTCCCGGATAGAGCAGTTTGTCATACCACACTTTATTGTTCGCATGCAGATACAGGTTGCGGTTCTGATAAGGAGTGCTTTTTTTCTTCATTACCAGGTAGAGCGTAAAAATGCCGTAGGTATTTTCCAACGAACGGATGCGGGAAATATAGGCATTCTTGATGCTACGGTTTTTATCCAGTATCTCCAATGTCCGTTGGGGATGCATATTGGAGATGACGAAGTCGCTTTCCAGTCGCTCTTCTCCATTGATGATAACCCCTTGTACCTTTTCGTTTTCAACGATGATGCGGGTGGCTTCACTGTTATTGAGCACGGTCCCTCCGTTTGCCCGGATTACATTGATTAGCTCCAGACTGACTTGCATACTTCCGTCTACAAAACGGTAGGCGCCTTCAATATAGGAGTGATTAATCATGGCATGCTGGTAGAAAGTGGAGACATCTTTCAAACCTCCGTAGAGTAAAGCTGAACCTGCCAGTACATTTCGTAAGGCGGGGTCCGGAGTGATATCCGCAATCAGATGGGCGGCAGAGGTACAAAAGTATTTCATACCCTCCAAAGCGAGTGTGCCTTGTTTCAGGTGGTCTACGCTAATCAGGTTTCCGACAGCCTGAAGCTGTTCGGCATAGCATTTCAAGTTTTCTTTCTCATGCGGGAAGGAACGGCAGATGGTTTCAATAAACTGCGGGTATCCCATTGCATAATCGTATGTTTTTCCTTTATAGTAGATCGTATCAAAAGCAGCATCGTCCAAGCGTTTTATTTTCAGCTTGTCCATGATACCGAAATAGCGGAAATACTGGTTCATCACTTGACCCTCATCCAGGCTTCCTACATAATGAATACCCGTATCCAACAGATGCCCTTTTCGTTGGTAAGTCTGGAAGCATCCGCCGAATTGCGCATTTTTTTCTACTACGCATACGTTGAATCCCTCTTTGCTAAGAATCGCTCCGCATTCCAGTCCGCCAAGGCCGCTGCCGATAATGATGATGTCATATTTGCTCATACTAGTTCGGTTTTCTAAATATGTAAATGGTGTTTGATGTATATTTGTCATTAGGAATGATTTCGACAGCCATTCCACAGGCGACTGCTATTTCCCGTAATTGGGTTTCAGTGGTGAAATACAGCTCTCCGGTTGTCCGGTTGAAGTTGAAGATACGGGTGGATAGTAATTCCGTGAACCGGGTTAACCGGTGCTTGGAAGCGTTGGCTGAATTTCCGTCGCGTATGATAATCATTCCTTGTGAACGCAAGCGACCGGCACATTTCAACAATAGGGTTTGTTGATGTTCGTAGCTCATATAGTGAAGCATGTCGTTCAGGATAAAGACATCACTTTCCGGCAGGGGATATTCCAATGCATTGCCATGCTTGAACTGGAGATGCTCGTTGCGTAACCATCCGTGCTGCGCCAGCGCTATCTTGTCTTCATCGTAATCAATACCCAGGATTTCCCGGTCCTCGGAAAGCAGAGACAGCATATAGCATAACGGGCCGAAGCCGCAACCGATGTCTGTGATTTGCCCTTGGACGGGAATCAACCGGTTGAATAGCCGGTAATTCTTTTCCATCTTTACTTTAATACGGATATACCATTCTACGACGGGACCTTTATAGATATAGTTCTGGATAAGAGCTTCGTAGAACGCCGGATTGTCCGTCGTGTTCTGTTCACGGCAGATACGGGCATAAACCTCTTTCATGTAAGCGGATATGCGTTTGGTACGCTCCTGATAAGTACTTCCGAAAGACAGATCGTCTAGTGGTATACGGGGAAGTATTTCTGTATAGATGATTCCTTTCCGGATATTGAAAGGCTGTGCTTTGGCAATGATTTTGTTATTACCGTAAAGCAGGATCGGCAGAATATCCAGTTTCAATGCTTCTGCCAGATAGAATGCTCCTTTGTGGAAACGTTTCATCTTTCCGTTATAGGTACGTGTGCCTTCCGGGAAAATGGCGATGGAGTAGCCCTCCTTCACTTTTTTCCGCATCCGTTCCATATATTGCTCGTATCCTTCGCCTATATAATAGAAGTCGACATAACGAATGATGGCTCCGAAGAAAGGAGAGTGCCATACCCAATGGTTGGTTACCATCAGGATTTTAGATGAAAGAGACAGCAATACCAGAATGTCGATGAACGACTGGTGGTTGGCAATGATAATTGCCGGATGCCGGAAGCGTTCGTTGGCTTTGTTGATATGTTCTTTTTTGACGGCGGTGGCCAGTAGCAAAATTCCTTTGCAGGTGATTTGTATCAGGCGGCACACCAAACGCTGCTTGCTGCTTTTGCGCACAGGCACCGGATAAAGCAGGATAATCAATATACGGAGGACGATGCAGCCGATAAAGAAAAGCAGGAAGAGCAACACGGTACGTATCAATCCGATAAGCGTATAAGGCGGTAATCCTTTGGAAGCGGGGCCTGCGATGAAGAACCGGAAAATGAGTGGCTGAATGGTATAGGCCACCAGTACTACTGCTATCATACCCAGAATGGAAATCAGGGAAATGGATTGCAAAGCCGGGTGTTTGGCAAACACAAGTGCTCCCATACCGACCACTGTGGTGAAGGCGGAGAAGAAGATAGCCGTTTTATGGGAATTCAACACCTTCTGACCTGTACGGTATTTGTTTTGTAGCCCGTCCATAATGAAGATACTGAAGTCATCTCCAATGCCAAAGATAAAGGTGGACAGGATGATGTTGATAATATTGAACTCAATCCCCAGAATTCCCATCAATCCCAAGATGATTACCCAGCTGATTAGCATCGGGAGAAAGCTCATTAGGGTAAGTTCGATACGTCCGTAGGAGAACCATAGTGCAAAGAATATGAGGAAAGAAGAGATGTACAGAATCAGGTAAAAGTCGTCATTGATGGCCGATACCCATTTGTTGGCAAAATAGGAACGGTCGAAGATGACTACATTCGGGTCTTTATTAAAGTTCTGGTACACAGCTTCCTTATTCGGTTCGCTGATCCGTATCTGGCTGATAAGCATGGTGATGGAATCGGCAGAGGTTTGCCATTCATTCAATAGCTTGCCGGATAAATCGTCTCCTTGTGCGGTGTAATGATATTCACTGAAAGGTTGGTTCATCCATTGATAAAAAGAATCAAAGCTTCCCGGACGGAAACGATATTCGGCGGCGGCTGTTTCCAGCTGTTCACGGACTTGTTGCAGTTTTTCATCCGTCCAGTAATCTTTCCATTTCTTCAGGCGTTTCTGCTGCTCTTGCGGAGAGATCAGAAACTGTGAGGCGGAGGCATACTCTTTGATGAGTCCCTGCTCTTTCAGTGCCGATAACTTCTGATTGGTCGTTGCATAAATTTCGGTAGCCTGATTCATGTCTTTGCCCACACTGACAAAAAGCACGGTCTTTTCGTCGTTGTCGAAGAGTTGCAGTAATTTTTCTTCCGATTGTTGGAGATGGCGGGGCTCATAGTTGAGACTCATCATATCGTTGTTGAAGCCTACCTTTTGCGAAGTAAACAAACAGATCACTGTAATGAGGAGGATGCCGCCTACCAGCCATTTATTCTTTTCGTAAGAATAAGCATTTATTTTCTCGATGATGCGTAGTATGCGTCCCTGTTTGACGTCTGCCTGTCCTTTCAGAAAATGAGGCAGGTAAATGAGACAGAAGAGGGTGGTGCCCACCAATGCCAGAGAGGCAAACAATCCGAAGTCGCGTAACAGATCGGAACTGGTGAATATCAATCCCAGAAATGCGCCGATAGTGGTGAAACTACCTACCGTAAGCGGATAGGCTATCTCTTTAATAAGTTGTTGAACGGTGGAAACATGGTTCTGGTGTGCCAGCATGTGAATGGAATAGCTTAGTGCAATACCCATCACTGCCGAACCAGCTCCCACTGCAATGGCGGAGATACTTCCTTTGATAAAGAAAATGAGAAACAGGGCAAATAATCCTCCGAACAGTACCGGAGTAATAATCAACGGTATCGATCTCTTTCGTTTAAAAACGAGTGAGATAAATACAATGATGATAAGCAGTGCCAGGGAGGAGGTCAGGATGGTATCTTTCTTAATCTGACGGGCGTTGTAGACTCCCACGGAGGGACCGCCGAAGTATTCAGCTCGAATGGTAGGAGATTTTTCCTGTACGTGCTTGAGCTCTTCTTCGAGTATCTTTATCAGTTCGTCGTTCTTTCCGGTGCTGCCTGTACTGAATACCGGGGTAATGAACATAAGTAAGGTGGAACCGTCTTTGGAGAAGATATGTTCGTCATAAATCTCGTAGTTGGCTTCCAACTGGAAATCTTGCAAATGTTTCAGGGTTTCGCTTCCCAGTCCGAGCGGGTCCCGGAGAATATAGTTTCTTAATGCAATTCCGGCAGGAGAGAGGAGGTTGGTATAATTCTTCTGCATGGTAGCCTGTATCCCTTTATCCGTCAGTAAGGAATCGAAGCGTTGATAGTCCGTATCTGTCAGGAAAAGCGGGAGATGTTCATAAACGAAGTCCGTGGCTCCTTGGATGAGGCTTTGGTCTACCTGTGCGAAAATTCCTTTAATCAGTTTTCCTCCGGCTTTTTCTGTCAGGTTTTGTTGCAGTTGTCCGGCTGCTTCTATCAGGGAGTCGGGTTCTACGCGGTGGCAGGTATCTGCAGAGGATAACATGATGATAATCTTATCCTTAATCTTGAGATTGTCGAACACTTTGATTGTGTTCTGGGAATCTTTAGTGTCGGGGAAAAATTGTGTGATGTTCTCTTCGAACCTTACTTGTAGTGCAAAGAATCCCATTAACAGGACACAACTGATGAGTGACAAATAGAACAGAATCTTGTGCCTCTCGAAATAATCATATAGTCCGATAAAAAACTGGGTCATATCTTTTTTTTCCTACACGCCGTGAGCAGAATGAACGCGATGGTTCCTGCCAGTATGCTGCATACGACTGCAAAGATAACACTTCCTATTAAATATTGCTCTATGACTGATTTTACATTTTCAAAAGAAAGTTCGTTTAAATGCAGATTGACAGGATCTCCCAGCACTTTACAGCCGGTTACGTAACTGCCGTACAGCAAAAATGGAATCATCGGAGGGATACTAATATTGGCTGCTACAATAGCTATGACTTTATTCAGTCTGAACAAATGTGCCAGAAATAACGTGATTAGCATTTGATATCCCCACATCGGAACGATACCCATGAATACGCCGAGTGTGATGGCAGCCGTGATCCGCAGATTAGATTCGGGGGAGTGGGTGACATGATCCGAGAAAAACTGCTTGCAGTTCTTCCAGGTCAGTTTACGGAAAAAGTTCCGGGGGATGATCCAAAGGAAAGTGACGAGCACCAGTACTGTGTTCAGGATACTGATACGGGTGAAATCGCGAAACGGTCGGAAATGAGAAACCCGTTCTTCCTGTGGCGGATAATAAACATGTACCGGAATGTTTTTAACGGTAATGCCTCCCCAGGCTGCAAAGACAAGTGCTTCCAGCTCAAACTCGTATTTGGCGGTGTAATACCACTTGTCCACATTCATTCGTTGGATGGGGTACAGGCGGTAGCCGGATTGTGTATCTTGCAGTTTGATACCTGTTTCGAGGGTAAACCAGAAGTTGGAAAACTTATTGGCAAATGTATTCTTTCCCGGCATATTGTCCGAGGCGAGGTTACGGGCACCTACCAATAATGTGTCCGGTTCCTTTTCTATGGCTTCGATCAATGCAGGGATATCCGAAGCGAAATGCTGTCCGTCAGAATCAATGGTGATAGCATACCGGAATCCTTGCTTTTTGGCAAAGGATAGTCCATGTCTCAAAGCTACTCCTTTTCCTTGATTGACAGGGTGGGTGATGGTATGTAAGTTAGATTCCCGGCTAAGTATTTCGGCAGTTTCATCTGTAGAACCGTCGTTGACAACAAGGATATCGGGGGCGTAGAAACGTACACTTTCTATGACGTCCGCCAGTGTCTTTCCATTGTTGTAACTTGGGATGATAACGATGATCCCTAATTGTTTCAACTTCTCGTGCCAATAGGCTGTACTTATTTGTTCCTTCATACTGTCGGGGTAAGTGCAGCTTTTAGTTTGATGAAACATTCGTTCTTTACGGTATTTTCCTCTACAGTGCTCTCTTTCACAGTACTCTTTTTTACAGCTTCCTTCTTTATAGTCCCTTCCGCTTGCAACTGAAGTGTACCTTCTTCTGTCTCTTTAAAAGTCAGTGCCACCGAAATATGCGGTGTTTCTATAGGATTGATAGCCGAAAGAAACTTGCAGGAAGACACTTGTGTTACTTGCAATTTTTGCTGGCGAATGTCTTCTACACATTCCTTGATAAGTTGTAACAGGCAAACTCCCGGAACTACCGGATGTCCGGGGAAATGTCCCTGATAAACAGGATGCCCGGGATTCAACTTTACCTGGATAGTCCAGATCGTTGAGTCCGATGATTCGGAGGAAAGGATGGTATAGAAGTTATCAAGTAGCATATATTAAATCTCTTTAGATAGTTTGTCCAGACGGATCGTTAACCGAATCCACGGATGTTTGATTTTTATTTGTGCGGGATCGCCCGGAGTATTGCCAATGATGTAGACCACTGACTTTCCAAAGCCTTTTCCACTGGTTCTTTTTTCAGTAGCACTGTCTTTAGTCGTTTTCACACGAATATCTTTCCCACTTAAGAACAGACGTCTGAAATCCATCTCCAGAAGTTTCAGCACCTTTTCCTTTTTCATGGGTTCAATGCAACTGTTGACAGTAAACTGATCGTTGCGTAGAGAAAAATCGAAAAGGCTTAGTCCGAAGTAAGTAGACGCTACGATCCGGATTTCGTTATCAGGCATACGGCGTACTATTAGCATACCGCTCATGTGATGTTTCATGAAATCCAGTTGGATATTGTATTTTTGCGAGCTTTCTCCTTGTGTTAGTTCGATAGCGGGGAGCACAGTACTTCCTTCCCCGCTCATCCGTGGAGAGCAGGAAGTCTGGATCTGTATCCATAAGAACAGCAGAACCATCAGACTAACGAATCGCAAACTTCGTCTCATTCTTCAGGGAGTTGAACTTTTTATTATAGAATTCGTATTCTGTATAGTTTGTGGCTGTTTCGGACAGACGGAGTTTGTGTACCGACATATCTTTCTTGTCCAGATAGATTTCTATACCGGCAATATAGGCTTGTACCGCTTTGTTGGTCGGTTTTATTTTAACCAGATAGTATCGTGCGTCTTCAAAATACTCCAGCAGGTAGTTGGACGACATTTTAGACAGGTCGCCTATCATACACGCGGTCAGCATATCCTGCATCTGTGCCATCATTTTGTTCGAACTAAGATTCATGATACTTTTCTTGCCATCCGAAACGATTTTGAGCTTACTGCCGTTTATCACGATGAGATAATCCATCGGGCGGAAATATTCCATGCAGATTTTATGGGTCTTCTGGTAGTAGAACTTCCCTTTGGAAGTAACCTTCTCATCGAATACATCGAGATATTTCACTTGGGTGAAATCGCTTTCGATGGACTCTACGGTTTGCGCCTCCTTTGCCAGGCGGCTTTCAAACTCTGTCTTTTGCGCCATCTTTTTCATGCTCTGGGCATGGATAGAGGCTATTGACAAGAAGAAAAGCGATAAATATATTAATAAAGTTCTCATACCTTTTTTTATTTTATGCCAATAGTTTGTCCGGACGGACAACGGTATATCCTTGTTCTTTCAGCAAATCCAAGATTTGTTTCACTAGCTGGTCGCTGTCAGGCATCCGGTCGTGCAACAGAATAATGGCTCCCGGTTCAAGATGTTTCCGAATCCTGGCAAGGACTTTATCCGGTGCTTGTTGTGTATCCAGTGTACGGATGCTCCATCCTATAGGGGTATATCCTAACTGTCGAACGGCTTTCGCAATCGTTGGATTAGTGACACCGAACGGCGGACGAAACAAACTAACCGGCTGCGAAGTTACTCGTTCTAGTTCACACTGACAAGTTTGCAAGTCTTTTTTCATCTTGGAGAGCCCGTATAGCGGGAATAAACCGGAATGGGTATGCGAATGATTTCCAATCAGATGACCTTCTGCCACCATTTTTTGCAAGATTGCTTCATTCCCTTTTACCTTATGACCGATACAGAAGAAACAGGCGGTTACCTGATATTCTTTTAGTACCTGCAGAACTTTGGGAGTCTGTAGGGAGTCGGGGCCGTCATCAAAAGTCAGGGCGACAATCTTTTCCGCAGTATGCTTTTTGCAAAATGACCGGAGGTAAATTCCCGATTGAATGCTATAAGAGGCATAAACGAGAAAAGACAGGAGCAAGAGCAAGCAAAGAAGGAGGCAAACGATTATCATACGCTTTTCCGGATTAGAATCAATGAATGATTGATGGAGTGGTGATGATTATAAATCAATATATGGGTCGAGGTAGTGCAGTTGGCCGATTCGTTCACTGCTTTCCATACCGCATACGATGTTGCGGTAGGATATTCACCACATTCATTCTTAAAACTAAGATGAACACTTTCCGGGAAAAGGTTTGTTTCAAGCTCTTCATAAATAGAGTTGCCATTGTCAACAGTTTGCTCGTGAGAGTCATCTTGATTGTGTGGCTTCTTGTTTTTCCCGGTAACCAACCACTGAATATCCTGACATTCTAAACCATTTCGTTGCAAAAAACGGATGATTCGGGAGCTGATTTCTTCTGTAGTCTGTTTCCCTATGAAAGTTTCGATTCCCTGTATTTCAGCCAACGGATGCTCTCCGGCTTCCCGACTTAACAGGAAGAATTGAGCACCTTCTCCTGCTGCTATCCCTTTCAGCACTCCCAGCCGTTGCTGAATCGTGTAACTGGTTTCTGTCATTTCATCGATGGCTCCCACAAGTATATTCTCGCTTCCTTCTCCTATTTTCATCATAGCGTCCAATAAAGCACTTTCAAAACTAAGACCACGGTGGACATAAGTCATGTTGTAGGCATGTATTTGATGAATCAGAGCTATTTGTGCACCGATTGTATTGAATGTCGACTGGATAAAAGGAGTAGGATTCAGCATCCGCTCTTCATTATCCAATAGGTTGTTCAGGAATTTTTCCGTATCTGTCAAGCAGCCCAATCCTGTTGCTGTGATGATTCCTTGTATCTTTTCAGGAGATAGTTCACCCATACATTCCAATCCGCAAGCCACCCCCATTTTTACGATACGGCTCATGCGTCTGCGCAAGGTCGCATTGGTGATAATATCCTTATAATCGGGTTCGCAAGCCTGAAGATAAGGGCGATTATTTCCTGGTGAATGATCCTTTGGCGGATGAATGGAAGCGATGCGTTGAATATAAACTGGCTGCATAGGCTTAAATACTTAAAGGTGCGTTTATGCTGGAAAATTCGTTGCGGAAAAGAGGAGCGATGAATCGTTTCCTCCGAAACCGAAAGAGTTGGATAACACATGTCGGATGGGGATTCCTTCTTGAAAAGAGGTTTCCGGTATCAGTCCTGTTTCCGGCATCGCATCCGTAAAGTTCAGGTTGGGATAAATCAGCCCTTTATCTATTGAAAGAACGGAGTAAACAGCTTCAATTCCTTCGGAAGCTCCTAAGGTATGTCCGATAAAAGCTTTTACCGAACTAAATGGCGGAACGTGTTCTCCAAAGATTCTTCGGAGCGCCATGCCTTCTGACGCATCATTGCCGGGAGTACCTGTTCCATGTACATTGATATAATCGATTTTTTCAAGGGAAATACCACTGGAAGCGATAGCTTCACTCATTGACAGAAAGGCACCGTCCCCTTCAGGAGAACTTCCTGTTTGATGATAAGCCTCATTCGTATTGGCGTAACCGCTAAGTTCGCAATAAGGAGTTCTTTGGAGTGAACTTTCCGATTGAAGCACTAAGTAACCGGCACCTTCTCCCAGATTTAATCCGGTACGTGAGCGGTCAAAGGGACGGCAATGTGTTTTGTCCAAAATCATCAGGGAGTTGAATCCATTGAGCGTAAACCGGCAAAGTGCATCCGTACCTCCCACGATAGCAGCATCCAGTAGCCCGTGTTTAATCATTCTTGCTCCCAGCATGATGGCATTGGCTGCTGACGAGCAGGCTGTACTGATGGTGGTTATAAAATCATTGATACCCAAATACGAAGCAATCAATTCTGTACTGGCTCCGCAGTCGTGTGAAATTACTTCCCGTAACCGTCCCTGTCCCGGGTTTTTCTTGAAAGATTCATAGAAGTGCTCGCTCAAATCCATGCCGCCAACGGAAGTGGCGGAAATAAAACCGATACGTAATGGTGGTGTGAGTCCCGCATCTTTCATTGCTTCTTTGGCTGCTATCATTCCCAACAAGGCCGTACGTGATACAGTGCGTTGCGGAGGTAAAGAGATCAGTTGCTTTAGTTCCTCATTGCTACGTTTCACTTCGGATACGGGCACATCGAGAGCAGTCGGAAAAAGAGTTACTTTTCCGATGCCATGCTTTCTTTGTCTCAACGCTTCTATATTTTCGGAAACTCCGATACCGATGCCCGAAACAACTCCCAATCCGGTGACGTATATCTTCATCGGTTAAGCTTTGCGATTAGCAATGATGTAGTCTGCCAGTGTACGTACCGAGTAGAAGATTTGTTTTCCTTCACTGGGGTTCTCTATCTTTATACCGTATTCGCGTTCCAGAATCAGGATGATTTCGAGTGCGTCAATGGAGTCAAGGCCAAGACCTTCGTCGCCAAACAGAGGGGCTTCATTGTCAATATCTTCCGGAGTGATTTCTTCAAGGTTCAACTCTTCGATTAGTTTCCCTTTCACTTCGTCCATCAGTTCTCTTTTGGTTTGATCTAAATTATCCATAAATCGTTGATATATTATTAAGTTGTTTAAATTCTGCTTGATAATGTCCGTCCAGTAGTTCGCACCAGCCTATGATACAGGTGCGTAACTTGCCTTTTGCCATCACAATCCTTGCATAATCCTCTAATGAGGCAGCATCGGATTGCCGACGGACAAAGAATGTATTCTCTCCCTGAATCTTGTGCCGGATACAGATTTCTCCCAATACTACATTGGGGAGAGTGTAGACAAACACGGCAGGACTGGCTGCTTTGTCCCCTTCTTTACTGATGATTGCCTGATGTTTGCAGTCCGTATCCAGAGAGGAAGAAGCATTGGCAAGAATGATTCCAATCTCTTCCGGACGGTGGTGTGTATTTTTCAGTAAATATTCGGCAGCTACATATCCCAGCTTACAGAGGTTGTCCATCTTATAGAACTTCATATTGTTTTCTCCCAGATGCTTGTATGCTTCCCGGATGAACGGTGCAAAGTCAGTTTCCGAAGAGCTGAATACAGTTGTTCCTTTACTTTCTACTGCTCCTGGCCTGATTGTGACCATGTTGCCCGATTCCACCACTGCTTTGCAAACTGACGGAGCACTCGCTTTGTCGGTTGCCTGCAAGTTTACTTTCTGTTTCAGGTGAGCATCGGGGAGGGATAATACCAGTGCGGCATTACAGCCTCCGAAACCGGAAGCGGTTTTGATGCAGCATTTCATCGGCATCGGCTGATGAGTGGTATAGACAGTGATAGGCATGGGAACACCGAGTGTTTCATACCCTAAAGTTCCGTAGTATCTTCCTTCTTTTAGTTGCTCTATGCAAAGTATGGTTTCGATAATGCCCGAAGCTCCTAATGTATGACCGAAATAGGGCTTGAGGCTATTCACCGGAACTGCAGCTAATCCCGCCAGATGTATGGCTTTGGATTCCATTTCATCATTGTAAACCGTAGCTGTTCCGTGTGCATTGATAAAGCTAATGTCTTCGGGGAGTGCTCCGGCTTCTTCCATTGCCTGATTAATGGCTAGAGCTAAACCGTCCCCTGTTCGGGAAGGACCGGATATATGGTTGGCGTCATTGCTGATTGCTCCTCCGGAGAGAATAATATGATTCGCGTTTCCTTGAGTTTCTAAAAGAACAGCTCCACAGGCTTCGCCCAGACTTAATCCATCCCGTTGTATATCGTATGGTCGGCAAAGGTGTGCGCTGACAGATCGAAACGATAGAAAGCCGCTGGTAATGAAATGAGAAAGAATATCCCCACCTGCCACAATCACTCGTTTGTAACGTCCTGATTCTATCCATCTCTTAGCGACGATTAGTGCCGAGACTCCTGATATACAGGCATTGGAGATGACCTCTACCTGATTTGTCGCTCCAAAGAAATCTCCGATTCGTTCCGCCATTTTCCAAAGAAAAACCGGACTGTCAGCAGGTAATTCACTCAATAAATCTATATTTCCTTTAGTGGTAGATAATAACAAGGTACAATCCGGCTCCCGCAAGTCGGCTCCCGATTGAGAAATAACCTCTTGGATAGCCAGTATGAATAATTGCTCCATTCGGGTATAATCCGTAATCTGCATCAGCTTCGCCCGTTTTTCCAATTCCACAGAATCAATCATTCCCGCCAATAGGGGATGATCGGAAATTAGGCCGGCTTCTTGCATACGGATTCCGCTTCGGTAGTTATGGATGGCCTCCAGGTTTTCCGGGATGCCGAAACCTAACGAACTAATCAGCGTATGGGCTGTGATGTATATATTTAAAGGATATTCCATTTCTTTTTCCATTCCAGATAAAACGGAGGATTCATAAGCTCCAATTCTTTATTCAGGTTCAGGAACACTTGTATGGTGCTTCCGGTGGCTACTATACTCTGGTCGGTAGCCCGGTAGATAATGTATTCAAATTTTATCTTGGCTGCTTCACAGGCAATATAG
This sequence comes from Bacteroides sp. OF03-11BH, assembly GCF_003604005.1. NCBI lineage: Bacteria > Pseudomonadati > Bacteroidota > Bacteroidia > Bacteroidales > Bacteroidaceae > Bacteroides > Bacteroides sp. OF03-11BH. The sequence continues at coordinate 17,812 of NZ_QTMW01000027.1, forward strand.
CGCGTTTCGACAATCGCTTCTTCACCAAAAGATAGTGATTGTTTGAACTGACAGGTTAAATCCACGATAGGAACCATGTATCCCTCCCGGTAAATACTCATATAATCCAAACCATACTGTTTGCCAAAAGCTTCTCTTCCATCTTCAAAATAGCGCACATACTCACCATGCCATACAATCTGCATGGAGTCTATTTCGCTGAACCGCACTCTGAAGGTAGTCCGGTTAGTCAAAGCTGCAACCTGTTGATTCGTTTTCCGTTTCATTCTTTTTTTATAAATATTTTCATCCTGCATTCAGCTATCAGCTTGTCTTCCACTTTCACTTGTGCAGAAATCAATGTAATGTCGAATACCTCCTGTACAACGGTAATCTCCGTAAATAGTTTCATCCCGTTCTTTGGCAAATCGTAGATTTTAAGTTTGTCTACCGAGCCGATAAACCCTAACGGTACTTTTTCACCCTGCCGGGTATAAAGAAATCCGATACGTGCCGCTGCTGATTGAGCGATGTGTTCAATAATTCCTGCCTCTTGCAGTTTTCCGGTTTCGTAGAAAATATTATCAGCAGTAACAGTCAGTCCGGAATAAGAATGATTCTTTTCGATACCAAAGAAACTGTCCACCATCACGATGGGCGGACGCTGTGGAATCAAATTGAGTATTCCTTCTCCTTGTATGATAACTTCCCTGTTGTTCATTTCAATCTGCATTGTACAATGCTGTGTCCCATTCCTAAATGGTCATCTATCTTTTCAACTTCCAATCCCGCTGCTTTGATGCACCGTTCCATATCATCCGAATGATACATTTTGCTGTTACCATTTGCCATGGCTGTGAAATAAAGACTGATTTGTGTCAGGCAATAAGCGGCTGTGTCAAACTTTTGCCGGTTCCAGAAAGTTTCCATGATATAGAGGCGACTCTCCCCACTCATAGAACGGGCTGCACGGGTCAGTATGCTGGTTACTTCTTCTTCCGAGAAACAATCAAGGAACTGGCTCATCCAGATAGCATCGAACCCTGTCGGGAAAGGTACTTCGGGATCGAGCAGATTGGCGCCATACCCGTGAATACGCATTGCTCCGGGTAGGTCTTTAGTTTGTTGACGCATCATCTCCAATTGTTGCGGAAGGTCCATAATAGTTACTTCCACTGCATCGTCATAGCTTACGCATTTGGTCGCCCATCGACCGGTATTACCTCCCACATCCAGTAAAGTCTTGGGATGACGGGCGAAAACAATTGCCAAAGCTTCGTCAAACGAGCAATCCGAGTAATAATGATCGAAACCGAACCAGCTCTTTTGTACCTGTGAGGGCAAGCTTGACAGCCCTTCATAGATAGTGCTCCATTCGCCGAATACTTTCAGCCCTCCGGGACGTCCGTTGGTGAGAGCCTCTTCGAGATGGAACATTCCCAGATAGTTGACATCGTGGTTGAAATCCATATTGACACGTACCATCCTGTCGTTGAGCAGGAACCATCCGGCTTTGGCAAGGCGGTAAAGGTTTTCGTGCCGCAATACGGTACCGATCGTTAATGAGGCTTCCAGCAAAACTTGTGTTGCATAAGAAGACAGGCCACAAGCCTTGCTGATTTCTTCTTGTGTCATGCCTGCACGTTCGTCGGCTAGTAACTGGAAAATACCGAATTTGAGCATAAGGCGTGATACCTGAAACACGATGGGCCCGAAAGCTATTTCTTGTGCCAAGCGTTGTGCCTCTACCGCGGTCAACGGTTCCTTATCATATTGATTCTGTTGCATCTTTATTTTGTTATATCTTTATTTCAATCCTTTGGAGGGCGAACCGTCACTCGTGGTTTTCCAGAATGAGTAATAGTTGAACCATTGTTCCGGATGGCGTTTCAGTATTTGGTCCAAAGCGGCCGTATATTGTTCGAGCAGAGCGATCTCTGCTTTCTTTTCTTTGGTTCGTATGACTGGTTCCGTCCTTATAAAATGAAAACGGTAGGTTCTGCCCGGCTCTCTCATGGCAAAGTAGAATACCACCGGAACTTTCATTCGCGAACCAAGCAAGAAAGGACCGGCAGGGAAAGGAGCTTTCTGTCCCAGGAGTGTTCCTGTCAGCAGTTTCTCTTTATTCAGATAACGGTCGCCCTGGAAGCATACATATTCTTTCTTGTTTAACGCCTCGGTAATACGGAAAACGTGTGTCAGGTTATCTTCGTTGACGGGGATAATCTTAAAATCCTTGTCCTGACCATTTTTCTCCAATATCTCTTTGATTCTACGATGTTCGGCATCATACATCACGATATTGATTTTCTTTCCGTAATCGTCGAAGAAAGGAACGCCTATTTCCCAGTTTCCCACATGGGCACCAATCATAATTACTCCCTGTTCGCTGTTCAGCAATTGCAGAAATTCCGGATACCGTTCGAACTCAAACCGGTATTGATCGACTTTTCCGTTACCAATAGCTACTTTGTCAATCAGGATTTGCCCTAACCGGTAATAGTTGCGCAGCAACATACCCAAAGAGCGTATTCGGTTGTATTTCAGAATGTGGCGGGCATAAAACCAGGTGCTTTTAGTGGCTTTCGGAGCAAACGGTACGAAGTACAATACTACCAGACTTAGAAATATATAAGCGGCAGTAATGCCCAGATACTTAATCAGGTAAATAAAGAATAAGTATCCGAATGTTCCTCCCCGGGTTTTGCCTTTCCACGTCGACATATTTACTTGGCTTCCTGCATACGGGTGATAACGAGATCGTAGAAGTCCTGGAAGGTTTTGATACCCGCAAAATCTTGTCCGGTTACGTTGAAGCCGAAGTTCTTTTCTACCAGTACCACCATATCGACCAAGTCCAGGCTGTCCAGTTCAAGAGTTTCCATTAACGGTGCATCCGGCTGGATGACGTCGATGTCTACTTCAAACTCTTCTGCCAGAGTGGTTCTTATCTTCTCGATGATTTCTTCATTTGTCATATATCTGATTTCTTTAGTAAATTATGGATTGATTTTACGTATGATTAGCGTGGAATTGGTTCCTCCGAATCCGAATGAGTTGGAAAGGAACGTATCAAATTCCAGGTTTACCCGTTGGGTAGGTATATTTAATTGTGCAGAGGCCTCGTCCGGTTCCTCGAAATTGAGGTTGGGAGCGATGAAACCGTTGTTCATCATGAGGGTGGAATAGATCACTTCACTGGCACCGGCCATCCACATTTCATGTCCTGTCATAGACTTTGTGGAGGTCACATACGGGTGATGCCCTTCAAATACTTCCGCAATGGCTTTCGCTTCGTTCAAGTCACCTACCGGAGTTGAAGTGGCGTGTGCATTGATATAATTGATCTGTTCGAGTGCAATCCCTGCATCTTTGATAGCCATTTGAAGAGAACGTTTCGGACCGTCCACATTAGGCACGGAGATGTGATCTCCATTGGATGAAAAACCGTAACCGATGACTTCGGCCAAAATGGGAGCTCCTCTTTTTACAGCCGATTCATAACTCTCTAATACCAGACTGGCGGCTCCTCCACTCGGAATCAGTCCGTCACGTCGTTTATCAAAAGGTTTCGAGGCTTTCTCGGGGACTGCTTCCTGGGTGGAAAATGCGCTTAGTCCGTCGAAACTTCCTACTGCATAAGGATTGACTTCTTGTGCGCCACCGCAAAGAATACAATCCTGTAATCCCGATTTTATAAGCAGGTAACCCATACCAATAGCGTGAGAACCGCTTGCACAGGCTCCGGCAATGGTGAAGTTGACCCCTCTTAGTTTGAAAATAACTGACAGGTTCATTGTCACGGTGGAATTCATCGACTGGAAAATAGAACCGGAACCTACCAGTGCAGTGTTTTTCTTTTCACGAATGATGTCCACTGCATTAATAACAGGAGCGGCACTACTATCATTGCCATACAAAATACCCACTTCATTGGCTTCGAGAAAATCCTCATTAATACCGGCATTACGGAAAGCTTCTAATGTAGCGAGATAAGCATATTCTCCCTGCTCCGGTAGACAGAGACGTTTACGGCGGTCCAACAACTTCTTCAAGTCGGGACGTTCCAATATCCCCGTTAATGCAGAAAAATAACCCAATTCTTTCCGTACTGGGTCTATGCCAATTCCCGATTTCCCATTATATAGTGAGTCTTTTACTTCATCCAGATTCTTGCCGATGCAAGAGTAAATCCCCATTCCCGTGATAACAACTCTTTTCATTATTTTGTCTATTCTATGCTTTTATTTTAAGTATATAGTCCTCCGTTGATGGAAATCACTTCTCCTGTGATGTAGGATGAGGCTGGAGATGCCAGGAAACCGACCAGGTCGGCAACCTCTTCCGGAGTGCCGAAACGTCCCGCGGGAATATGTTTCTTCCATTCGTTCTCATCAATTCCTTCCGTCATATCCGTACGGATGAATCCCGGAGCTACTGCATTGACTGTTACTTTCTTCTTGGCAACTTCCTGTGCCAGTGCTTTGGTAGCAGCTATTACGCCACCTTTGGCTGCGGAGTAATTGGCTTGGCCGGGCATTCCCTGAATGCCCGACAATGACACGATATTTACGATACGTCCATAACGTTTGACCAGCATATTCTTCAATAAAGGCTGTGTCACGTTGAAGAATCCGTTCAGGCTGATATCGAGCACTTTGCTCCATTCTTCTCCTGTCATCCAGAGCATCAGGTTGTCTTTGCGGATACCTGCATTGTTTATCAGTACCTCGATATATTCGTCAGGGTGTTGGGAAGCCCAGTTGCCCAAAGCAAGGGTGATAGCGGCAGGGTCGGTCACATCGAACTTCATCAACTCGCCATTACTTCCTTTTTCCTGTACTAACTGCAACGTTTTCTCCGCTTCTGCGTCATTATTCTGATAATTTATCAGTATAAAGTAGCCCATTTCCGCCAGTTTACAACTGACAGCACGGCCGATACCTCGGCTTCCTCCGGTTACTAATGCATATTTCATTTTATTTATCTTCTTTTTTGAGATAGTCTATCATCATTTCTATCTCTTTATATTTAGGTGTGTCATTGGTAAATACAGGGAAGAAACTGCGTATTTCTTCATAAACCTGCCTGCTTTTGGAACTTAGGCGATCCTGTATTTTCAGGTAGTCGATAGCTTGTGCCATTCCCATAAACTGGATAGCCATCACCTGATAAGAATTCTCAATGACTGTTTTTGCTAATAGAGCCGAGTTGGTTCCCATGCTGACAATATCCTGATTATCATTGTTGTTGGGGATACTGTGTACATACATCGGATTTGATAATGTCTGACATTCCGCTGTGGTGGAGGTTGCAGTGAATTGTGAAGCCTGTAAACCATAGTTCAATCCAAGCACTCCCAAATTTACAAACGGAGGCAGGATGCCATTGATACGGTCGTGGAACAGATAGTTAATCTGTCTTTCGCAAAGCATAGTCAGCTTGGTCACGGCAATTTTCAACTTGTCCATTTCGAAAGAAATGTAATCTCCGTGGAAGTTGCCGCCATGATAAATATTTTGTGTATCCGGATCGACAATCGGATTGTCACAGGCGGAATTTATTTCGTTTATTAATACTTCTTCCGCATTCTCCAGTTCATCGTAAATAGGACCGAGTATTTGCGGAACACATCGCAAGGAATAATAGGGCTGTACTTTGTGTTCGAAGATTTTCTCTTTATGCACCTGGTTGTATAGCTCGTTCTCTCTTTGAAGCACGCATTTACTGCCTGCCACCCATTCTCTCATCATAGCAGCTATCTCTTGTTGACCTTTATGATGCTTGGCCTCGTTTAATGACTGTGCCATAAAATCATCATAAGAGGCGGCAATCTCATTCATCATTACAGAGGCAGCCACCGACCAACGGAGTAGTTTTTTTGCATAAATCAGATTGACAATACCGATGCCTGTCATTACAGAAGTACCGTTTGTAACGGATAAACCTTCACGAATACGCATGGAAAAAGGTTTCAGGCCGTTTTCCTGAAGCACCGTAGCTGCGTTACACAATTTACCCTGATAAAAAACTTCCCCTTCCCCTATTAACGTCAGGGCGATATGGGCCAGTTGTACGAGATCGCCGCTGGCACCTACACTTCCGTGTTCGGGTATGAACGGATAAATTCCGCGGTTGATAAATTCACAGAGGAGAGAAACCAGTTCCAGATGCACTCCTGACTTCCCTTGTAGAAAAGTGTACAAACGGGCAATCATAGCTGCTTTTACATAAAGTTCGGGAAGCGGTTTGCCGGCACCGGTGGAATGGCTTCGGATGATATTATACTGAAGGTCGATCAATGACTGATCTTCTATTCTGTATTGTGCCATTGGGCCGAACCCCGTATTGATACCATAAATAATCTTATCGCTGGAAAAGGATTGCAGAAAATCGAAGCTTTCCTCTACTTTTCGAATACATTCTTCAGAGAGTTCCAGCTTCTCATTATCAAACAATACTTTATGAAGGGTATCTAAATTTATACTTTTGTCAGCTATCATTTTCTGTACTAGATATTTTATGCCTTAATAATAAGGTGCAAAAATAGGCAATTTCTGTTATATAGCGGACATGAATCAGGATAAAACTTTTTCTAAGGAATTGGTTTTGCTTGTTTTGTTTCTTATTCGTGGGAGATTTGTTCCCCGGTACCGCTCGATGCTTTCATTGGTGCCGGAGGGTGTCTTCATCGGTGGGGGGGAATCAATCTATGCTTTTTGCAAATCCCGTCCTTCATACTTGCAGATCGCTTCTATCCATTCCTTGGTTAGTGGCATGGACTCATGTCTTTCAAGATTGAAAGTAACCATGATGGACTTGCAAACACATTTCACCTCATTGGTTTTCGTGTCAATGACTTGTTGAACCAGATGAAAGCTTTTGGTACCTATCTTAGAGACGGCGGTTTGTACAGCGATGTGGTCCGATGCGAAAATTTGCTTAACGAAATTCGCTTCAATATGAACAACGACAATGCCAATCTTTTCCCAATCTACTCCCGGACATACCGAACCGAAGTATTCAGTCTTTCCCAAGTCGTAAAAGGAGAAGTAAACTGTGTTGTTGACGTGACCAAATTTGTCTACATCATTGAATCGCAATTGGATAGGTAATGTGTGATGAAATACGATTTCTTCCATTGTTTTCTCTTAAACGTTTTAAATTCGACACAAAAATAGCACTTTTGCTTTCTTGCTTGAAATTGGGGCAAAGATAGATATTTCTGATGATTCTGTTCTCGGAGACGGGGGAGAAATTAGTTAATAATCGTTTAAACTGGAGTTTTGGAACGTTTATTCTGACTTCTGATATGTGGAAACAATCAGAAGGATGGAAAGGAACTTTTAAATACGGATTATTCTTAACTTATTATCTTGTGGAATATGTCCACATTTCTGTGGAATTTTTGCACAGGATCGTGCTTGAAACTTAATCTGGTTATTAATGCTTTTTTTCTTTATTGCAAATTGTTTATGTATTTGAAAATTAGTGATATAATCTCTTTTGTTAAACTTGATAAGTCTCGTTGTATCAGTCTTTTGTTATGCTTTTGGCACATAAATTGCCCAATATTGATGGTAATCTATCCTAATAACTATTCTAATTTTAGAACAATAATGGAAGTAATAATGAAAAACAAATGGCTATTATGCATTCTTTTAATGCTGTTTCTGCCTTTCGGATTATTCGCGCAGGTTGCTCCTCCTCTTGAAAAACAGAAGACAGAAACACAGGAAGCCCCGGAAAATAACAATGAAGTTACGACAAACAGCGATACTAATACCGACGGGGATGCTGGAAAGACAATCAAAGGAGTGATTAACGACGAACAGGGAGAGACAATCATTGGTGCTTCCGTCATTATCAAAGGTGAAGACACCGGAACTACCAGTGATATGGATGGTAGGTTTACTCTCGAAGCTCCGGAAGGAGCGATTTTAGTGATCTCTTACATCGGCTATCATACGCAGGAAGTGAAAGTCAGAAAGAGATCTCTTCTTCGTGTTGTGTTGAAAGAAGACAATCAGTTATTGGATGAAGTGGTAGTGGTAGGATACGGAACCGTCAAAAAGAGTGACCTTACGGGTGCTGTGTCCGGTGTATCCAACAGACAATACAAAAATCAACCAGTACAACGGGTTGAAAATATACTCCAGGGTCGTACTCCCGGTGTAGAAGTCACTGCTACGAGTGGTATGCCCGGAGCAAGTATGAAGGTGCGCGTTCGTGGAACTACCTCTATTAATAAAAGCAGTGATCCTTTATATGTGATTGACGGTATCATCTCTTCCAGTGGCTTGGACGGTATTAACCCTTCTGATATCCAGTCGATGGAAATATTGAAAGACGCTTCCTCCACTGCCATTTACGGTTCCCGTGGTTCGAATGGCGTTATCCTGATAACCACCAAACAGGGTAGTGAGGGAAAAGCACAGGTAACATTCGATGCATCGATCGGGCTTTCGACTGTCAGAAAACAGTATGACCTGCTGAACGCCTATGAATATGCAACTGCACTGAATGATATTCGCGGATCGTCCACTATCTCTGCCGAAGACCTTGAGGCTTATAAAAATGGAACGAAAGGAATCAACTGGACTGATCTTCTGACTCGTACAGGTATCACTCAGGATTATCGGCTTGCCATATCCGGAGGAAATGAAAAAGTGAAATACCTTATTTCGGGAAATGTGCTTGATCAGGAAGCCATCACGATCATGTCCGATTATAAACGCTATGGAATTCGGGCAAACATCGACTCGGAAGTGAAACCCTGGTTGACAATCTCTGCAAAATTAAACGCATCCAGTCTTCACAAACACAATGAAGGTGGGGCGAACTGGTTGCATGTCACTAACTTTTCGCCTACCATGGAGCTGAAAGATCCCGAAACCGGCGTGTACAATACAGACCCGTATAATATGATCGGTTCCAGCCCTTACGGTGAAATGATAGTGAACAATAGCGATAGCTATAGCTATAATTTAAACGCCAACCTGACATTGCTGTTTAAGATCATGAAAGGACTGACGCTTTCCGTTCAGGGAGGTTATGACTACGATAATAGTCCTTCTTATTCTTTCCGGTCGAAACTGGATTCACCGGGTGCTATCAATAGCGCAAGCAATACCAACGCATTGCATAACTATTGGCAGAATACTAACAATCTGACCTGGCAAAAGCAATTCGGAGATCATAGCTTCACTGCCATGGGTGTATGGGAAATAAGTCGTTCGTGGGACTCACAACTAAAGGGAACCGGTTCCAATCTGAACAATGAAAGTGTTGGGTACTGGAATCTTGGCAATGCTGCTATCAGAGATGCGAGCAATTCATATACGGAATTTTCTTTGGCTTCCGGCATCGTGCGTGCTAATTACGATTATAAGAAACGATATTTTATTACTGCTGCATTAAGAGCTGACGGTTCTTCTAAATTTCAGGGAGACAACAAATGGGGATATTTCCCTTCCGCAGCTGTGGCTTGGGATATTGCACAAGAATCTTTCATGAGCAACCAGCACGTGCTCGATCAGCTGAAGCTGCGTGCCAGCTTTGGTGTCACCGGAAATCAGGATATTGCTGCTTACAGCACATTAGGTATGTTGTCGGGGGCATCTTACGGCTGGGGAACTTCCACTTCCTCTACGGGATATTGGGGATATCAGTTTGCTACACCCGGCATTACCTGGGAAAAAACTTACCAATATGATTTGGGATTGGATATGAGTATCGGAGGCTTTAATATTACAGTGGACTGGTTCAAGAAACAAACGAAAGATCTGCTTTTTCAGAAACAGGTGCCTAAATATAACGGAGGTGGTACTTATTGGGTGAATCAAGGAAAACTGAACAATACCGGAGTCGAATTATCCCTTACCACTTTCCCTGTAAAGGGGGCTGTGACGTGGGAAACCAGCCTGAATGCTTCTTATGTGAAGAATGAAGTAGCAGATCTCGCAGGAGATGACTTTGTACTCACTGCTAACTATAGCGATTTGGGAGGTCCTATGCAGATTATGAAGCCCGGTTATCCTATGGGATCTTTCTATGTCTATCAATGGAAAGGATTCGATGATAAAGGCACCAATCTTTATCAGAAAGCAGATGGTAGTCTGACAACGAATCCGACTTCCGATGATTTGGTTGTGAAAGGACAGGCAAGTCCCAAATGGACAGTAGGTTGGAACAATACTGTTACTTGGAAAAACTGGACGCTGAATGTCTTTTTTAATGCTGCCACCGGATATGACCGGTTGAATATCAGCCGTTTTATGGCGGCATCCATGACTGGCGTCTCTCGTTTCGTAACCTTGCGTGATGCTTACTTCAAAGGATGGGATCATGTTGCCAACAAAGCGGACGCTCTTTATCCGAGCCTTACCAATACCGACAACAAGAGTTATGCCAATTCAGATTTCTGGCTTGAAGATGCTTCTTTTATTAAGTTGAAGAATATCAGTCTCTCGTACCGCATTCCTCGCCGTGTATTAAAGTTTGCAAGTGTACAATTGTCTGTCAGCGCACAGGATCTCTTTACGATCACCCGCTATAAAGGAATGGATCCCGAAGTGTATACCAGTTATGACGGACTGGACTATGGCGCTTATCCGATTCCGCGGACGATTACTTTCGGTGCTAAAATCAGATTTTAAACCACCTATTAAGACAATAACCGTATGAAAATAACATATACCTTTATAATGAAAGTTTTGCCTGCTCTTCTGGCAGCTTTGTGTTGGACTTCGTGTAGTGATTTCCTGGAAGAAGATCCGAAAGGACAATTGCCTTCGGATACCTATTTCAGCAACAAGGAAGATTTGGATGCTTCACTGACGGCTCTCTATTCCGTGATAGCAAGTTCACAGGCTAGTAATAACCTTTGTGGTACGAACTTCTTGGTGGGAGACGATATTTCCACTCATCCTTCAAGTAATAAGCAGCCTCTCCGTGAGCATGATCAGTTTGATGTGAAAGACAATAACTCGTGGTTGTCCAGTATGTGGGAACAGCGTTTCAAAGTTATCAAGGCCGCTAATTTTATCATTAATAATGCGGAGCGTACGCCGGAGGTGTCGAAAGAGGATATTAAGGTGGCTATTGCACAGGCGCATTATTGGAGAGCCTACTCTTATTTTTATCTGGTGACGACTTGGGGACGAGTTCCCATTATGCTGAAAGAAGAAATAGATTATAATGCTCCCTTAAAGACAGAGGAAGAAGTGTACGAACTGATCCTGTCTGACCTGAAAATAGCCGAAACCGGTTGTCCCGCAATGTATACAAAAGAACCTTATGCCAGAAACGGAATGAATATTGCCGTAAGTGAAGGAGCTGTGAAAGCAACAATGGCTTATGTTTATATGTGTATGGCGGGGTGGCCGCTTAATAAAGGAGTTGAATATTATAAACTGGCTGCCGCTAAAGCCAAAGAAGTGATAGACGGTGCAGATAATGGCACTTATTATTATAAACTGCTACCGGAATATAGTCAGGTATATTCGTGGGAGTACAATAATAAGAATACGGAGCTGCTGTTAGGTATCTACTATAACAGGGATGCGATGGGGCAGGCCGCTCCTTTAACTGATTTCCTTCAGGATATGAAACAGGCCGGTTGGGGAGATACGAATGGGGAAATCAAATTTTGGAAGAACTTTCCTGAAGGCCCTCGTAAAGATGCTACGTATTTCCCTAAAATCATGTTTAGCGACGGGAAACTATATGATTGGTGGTATGATACCGATCCTGCTTCTCGTGAAGTAGTCGCCCCCGTCTTTATGAAAACTGCAGAAGGAGCGGTGCGTGGAACAGAATTTGATTATACAAATCCTACCGTAGTCAATGCGTCGGGTGAGAAAACATTCCAGTTGTTACGTCTTTCGCAAGTATATTGCTGGTATGCCGAAGCGACAGGGCGTGCGGGAGAGATCAATGATCAGGCGGTCAAAGTTCTAAACGAGGTACGCAACAGGGCAGATGGTGAAGATACTGATAAATATACGACGGATATGTCTCCTGATAAACTGGCGGAAGCGGCTTACGATGAACATGGCTGGGAAATGGCGGGATACTATTGGGGAGGAATCGCCAGCAGAGCCAGGGATATGTTTAGAATGTACCGTTATAAGGATCATTTTGAATCCCGTAAGCTAAATGAGCCTATTGAGGTGGCGCACGATGTTTTCAGGAAAGAAGCTGTAGCAGTCACCGGAACTTGGGATGACAGTAAGATGTATGTTCCTTATCCTTATGAAGACGTGATTTTAAATCCGAACCTGGATAACAGTTGGAAAAACTGACAGTATTTAGTATGACTTATTGAATGATCTGTTTTTATAGAACGATGTAGATTCTCACAATGGATTACATCGTTCTTTCTTTTTGTATGGCTTGTGGTATCAACCTATATCATTGTTCGATAGTTAAACTCTTGTCTTGTGTGCGAATAGCTGATTTGAAAGGGGAATTTAAAAACGTCGGGCTAGATTTCACTAAATGGAATAAAAGTGTTATTTTTGCATCTTGTTCTTAACGGAAATTAATCAAGAAATGATAGAAGATATTAAAAAAGCCTGTCAGGTGATGAATGAAGGAGGAGTGATCCTTTATCCCACCGATACCGTATGGGGTATAGGCTGTGATGCGACTAATGAAGAGGCTGTACGCCGCGTGTATGAGATTAAGAAACGCGCTGACAGCAAGGCTATGCTGGTCTTGGTAGACTCTCCGGTTAAAGTAGATTTTTATGTACAGGATGTGCCTGATGTTGCATGGGATTTGATTGAAGTTGCCGACAAGCCGTTGACGATTATTTATTCCGGAGCACGTAACTTAGCATCGAATTTGCTGGCCGAGGATGGCAGTGTAGGGATTCGGGTGACGAATGAAGACTTTTCCAGACGACTCTGTCAGCAGTTTCGTAAAGCAATCGTTTCTACTTCGGCTAATGTCAGCGGGCAGCCGGGTGCGGCTAATTTTAGTGAAATCAGTGATGAAATCAAATCGGCGGTAGATTATATCGTTGGCTTTCGCCAGGACGATATGAGCCGGCCGAGACCCTCAAGTATTATTAAGTTGGAAAAAGGTGGAGTGATAAAGATAATTCGCGAATAAATGAAGGGAGAAAAACTTAGTTTATTACAGCGTTGCATCAAATGGCGGGAAGCGAATATAAAGGAGAAGCAATTTATTCTGATATTAAGTTTCCTGGTCGGAATTTTCACAGCGTTTGCCGCATTAATATTGAAATTCTTTATCCATCAGATACAGAATTTCCTAACTGATAATTTTAATGCAACGGAAGCTAACTACCTGTATTTGGTATATCCGGTAGTCGGGATTTTTCTTGCAGGTTGGTTTGTTCGTAACATTGTTAAGGATGACATCAGTCATGGAGTCACCAAAATTCTATATGCTATTTCCCGTAGACAGGGACGTATCAAGCGACATAATATCTGGTCCTCTACCATTGCCAGTGCGATCACCATCGGGTTTGGTGGATCGGTTGGAGCAGAGGCTCCGATTGTACTGACAGGTTCGGCAATCGGTTCCAATTTAGGGAGTGTATTCAAGATGGAGCACCGCACGCTGATGTTGCTCGTCGGCTGTGGCGCGGCAGGTGCGATTGCCGGCATTTTTAAAGCTCCGATTGCGGGATTGGTATTTACATTGGAAGTCTTGATGATCGACCTGACCATGTCCTCTTTACTTCCCCTGCTGATTTCTGCCGTGACAGCGGCAACCGTTTCATATATAATCACCGGTACGGAGGCTATGTTTAAGTTTCATCTGGATCAGGCATTCGAACTGGAGCGTATTCCTTTTGTTATTTTACTGGGAATTTTTTGCGGACTGATTTCATTGTACTTTACGCGTGCCATGAATTCGGTGGAAGGTGTCTTTGGTAAACTCAACAACCCTTATAAGAAACTGGCTTTCGGTGGTGTGATGTTGAGTATATTGATCTTCCTTTTCCCGCCTCTTTATGGTGAAGGATATGATACCATTAATCTTTTGCTGAATGGAACGTCTGCGGCAGAGTGGGATACGGTCATGAACAATTCTATGTTTTATGGCTATGGCAATTTGCTGCTGGTTTATCTGATGCTGATTATTCTGCTGAAGGTCTTTGCTTCCAGTGCAACGAATGGTGGCGGTGGTTGTGGTGGTATCTTTGCACCTTCGCTTTATCTGGGATGTATCGCCGGGTTTGTCTTTTCTCATTTTAGCAATGACTTTGCTTTCTCCGCTTATTTGCCGGAAAAGAATTTTGCATTGATGGGGATGGCGGGAGTGATGAGTGGCGTTATGCATGCTCCGTTGACAGGGGTGTTCCTGATCGCCGAATTGACAGGGGGATATGACTTATTTCTTCCGTTGATGATTGTATCTGTAAGTTCATATCTGACCATTATAGCTTTCGAACCTCATAGTATCTATTCGATGCGTTTAGCTAAGAAGGGACAGTTGCTTACACACCATAAGGATAAAGCCGTGTTGACGTTGATGAAGATGGAGAATGTGGTGGAGAAAGATTTCGTTGTCGTACATCCGGAAATGGATTTGGGCGAATTAGTGAAAGCAATTGCTGCTTCCCATCGAAATGTCTTCCCGGTGACAGATAAAAAAACGGGTGAATTGTTAGGTATTGTACTTCTTGACGACATTCGTAACATTATGTTCCGGCAAGAACTTTATCACCGTTTCACTGTTAATAAATTAATGACATCTGCCCCTGCCAAGATATTCGATACGGATGGAATGGAGCAGGTGATGCAGACGTTTGATGATACGAAAGCCTGGAATCTTCCGGTAGTGGATGAAGAAGGGCGATATCAGGGGTTTGTTTCTAAATCGAAGATATTTAATTCATACCGGCAAGTATTGGTACATTTCTCTGAAGACTAACTGACAATCGGCAAGATGCCGGAGCCGGGTTTATGCAGATAACAGGTTGCTATGCAGATTATAAGACGATTATGAAAAAAGAAGATTTAAGAATAGTATATATGGGGACTCCCGATTTTGCGGTAGAGGCCCTGCGTCAATTAGTAGAAGGCGGTTATAATGTAGTGGGTGTGATTACAATGCCCGATAAGCCTGCCGGACGTGGACATAAGATCCAGTATTCTCCTGTAAAGCAATATGCGCTTGAACAAAATTTACCGTTACTTCAACCGGAAAGGTTAAAAGATGAGGTTTTTGTAGAAGCATTGCGTGAATGGAAGGCGGACTTGCAGATTGTAGTTGCTTTTCGTATGTTGCCGGAAGTGGTATGGAATATGCCACGACTGGGTACGTTCAATCTTCATGCTTCTTTGCTTCCTCAATACCGTGGAGCTGCCCCCATTAATTGGGCGGTTATCAATGGTGATACGGAAACAGGAATTACTACTTTCTTTTTGAAACACGAGATAGACACCGGAGAAGTCATTCAGCAAGTACGTGTACCTATTGCAGATACGGATAATGTGGAAGTGGTACATGATAAGTTGATGGTACTGGGAGGAAAACTGGTTCTTGAAACGGTAGACGCTATATTGAATGGAACGGTAAAACCGATTCCTCAAGAAGAAATGGCGGTTGTCGGTGAACTTCGTCCTGCTCCGAAGATCTTTAAAGAAACCTGTCGGATTGACTGGAATCAGCCGGTGAAGAAGATATATGATTTTATCCGTGGATTATCACCTTATCCTGCTGCTTGGAGTGAACTGATTACTTCTGAAGAAGGAGCAGCAGTGGTCGTGAAGATATTTGAAAGCGAGAAGATTTATGAATCACATCAATTAGCTACAGGAACAATTGTGACCGATGGAAAGAAATTCATGAAAGTAGCTGTACCGGATGGATTTGTATCTATTCTTTCTTTACAGCTTCCCGGTAAAAAACGTCTGAAAATAGATGAATTGCTTCGTGGATATCACCTGGAAGATGGTTGTCTGATGAAGTAATTAATCGGATGAGCAGATTAAAACGAGCAAGCCATTAGATTATAAATAGAATAAAGCGTCTCGAATAAGAGATGGCTAGAACCTAAAATAAAAGAATTATGAAACCGATTATCGCTCCTTCCATTCTTTCTGCCGATTTTGGATATTTGGCAAAGGATATTGAAATGGTAAACCGCAGTGAAGCGGAGTGGGTACATATTGATATTATGGACGGAGTATTTGTTCCGAACATTTCATTTGGCTTTCCGGTACTGAAATATGTAGCGAAGTTAAGTAAGAAACCGTTGGATGTGCATTTGATGATTGTGAATCCGGAAAAGTTTATTCTGGAGGTAAAAGCGTTGGGCGCTCATACGATGAATGTACATTATGAAGCTTGCCCGCATCTGCATCGGGTGATTCAACAAATCAGAGAAGCCGGGATGCAGCCTGCTGTAACTATCAATCCGGCCACTCCTGTAGCTCTTTTACAAGATATTATCCGGGATGTATATATGGTGCTTGTCATGAGCGTGAATCCAGGATTTGGCGGACAGAAGTTTATCGAACATTCAGTAGAAAAAGTTCGTGAGCTGCGTGCCCTGATTGAACGGACAGGTTCGAAAGCGCTCATTGAAGTAGACGGTGGGGTGAATCTGGAAACAGGTGCCCGCTTGGTTGAGGCGGGAGCCAATGCGCTGGTGGCTGGAAATGCTGTCTTTGCGGCACCCGATCCGGAAGCGATGATTAGTCAGTTGCACGAACTGTAACTCATCAGTTGAGTACTTTTTACATCCATCGATATCCCTATATACGCCTGATTATCCCTTGGATAACAGGCGTTTTTTGTGGAGATCATTTTTTTGACCGTTCATGGGAACTTTTTTGGAGTATTCTAGCCCTTGGATTTTGTATTGCTTTATTATTTGTGCTTTATTTCCTGAAACGCCATTCTTTGCGATGGTGTTTTGGATTAGCAGTCTCTATCCTTTGTTTTATAGGAGGATGGCTTGGAATAACTTGGCAATTACAACACGCTGTCTACTCTTTTCCGGAAGAAGAAACAGTGTATCGGGTTTTAATAACGGATGCACCTCAAGCGAAAGAACATACCTACCTCTGCCAGACATTATTAAAGGAACGTCGTGATACTGCCGGCACATATCCGATAGAACGTACTGCAATCCTTTATCTACAGCAAGATTCGGCCGTCACCCGGTTGAAAAGTGGAGATGAACTGCTGATTTCTGCCCGTATTTCTCCCCCTTTCAACAATCGCAACTTTGATGAATTTGATTATGCCCGCTTCCTGATGCGGAAAGGAATCAGTGGAACAGGATATGTTGCATCCGGGAAATGGACAAAACAGGACGGAATGAATAACCTTGATCTCAAAAGTATAGCCAGCTCTTGCCGAAGAAAGATGATTTCACTTTATCAGAAACTAGGGTTTTCCGGCGATGAACTGGCTGTACTTTCAGCACTGACCATAGGAGACAAAACGGAATTAAGTGATTCGGTTCGTGAGAGTTATTCGGTGGCCGGTGCAAGTCATATTCTAGCTCTATCCGGTTTGCATATCGGGCTTTTATATACATTGCTCTTTTTCATACTGAAACCTATTGCCCGAAGAGGAAATATAGGTAGAGTTATACGTTCTGTTCTTCTTCTTATCCTATTATGGGCTTTTGCCTTTTTCACAGGACTTTCTCCTTCGGTAGTACGCTCGGTCAGTATGTTTTCAATTTTAGCAATGGCAGATATGGTTGGTCGCCAACCGCTATCTCTAAATACATTGGCGGCAGCTGCATGGTTGATGCTATTCTGTAATCCGGCATGGTTGTTTGATGTTGGTTTCCAGCTCTCTTTCCTTGCTGTTGCTTCCATCCTATTGATTCAAAAACCAATCTATCACCTGATTACGGTGAAAGGTAGAATAGGAAAATATATTTGGGGACTGATGAGTGTGTCTGTTGCTGCACAAATAGGAACGGCTCCGCTTGTTATGTTTTATTTTTCCCGGTTCTCTGTACATTTTCTATTGACGAACTTGGTTGTTATTCCTTTCATTACGATTATCCTGTATGCTGCTGTCATTATGCTTCTTCTGACTCCTCTTTCGTGGCTTCAGATCGTAGTGGCCGAAGGTGTTAAGAAACTATTGGAAGGACTTAATTTCTTCGTCCGATGGGTGGAACAGCTTCCTTACGCTTCTATAGATGGAATCTGGCTTTATCAGTCAG
Organism: Bacteroides sp. OF03-11BH; assembly: GCF_003604005.1. Classification (NCBI taxonomy): domain Bacteria; kingdom Pseudomonadati; phylum Bacteroidota; class Bacteroidia; order Bacteroidales; family Bacteroidaceae; genus Bacteroides; species Bacteroides sp. OF03-11BH. Next base: position 35,969 of record NZ_QTMW01000027.1, read on the forward strand.
AAATATTGGGTATCTATATCGTTGGCTTTTTGTTAACCTATTATTTCATGAACCGTCGATACCGGAATTTATTGATTTGTCTTTTTTCTATCTTATTACTGGGGACTTATCATTCAACATTATATTGGCTAGATCGTCCCCGGACAAGCCTGGTCTTTTATAACGTGCGCGGTTGCCCTGCAGTACATTGCATTGAGAGCGATGGACGTTCCTGGATAAACTATGTAGATACTATCTCCAATGAAAAACGTCTGAAGCGCATGGCTGCTAACTATTGGAAGCATCATCATCTTCTGCCTCCCAAAGAAATAACTGCCGATTGCCGGTATATGGAACTTAATCGTCAGCAGCAGATTATATCCTATCATGGCTGTCATATTTGTGTAATAAATGATAACCATTGGCGGAACAAAACCACCGTTTCTCCGTTATATATTCAGTATCTTTACTTATGCAAAGGATATGACGGACATCTGGAAGAGCTCACCCGAATCTTTTCTATCTCTTACGTCATATTGGACGCATCTCTCTCGGAATACCGCAGACACCTCCTTGAAAGCGAATGCAAGCAATCCGGTCTGCGGTTTATCTCGCTATCCGACGAAGGTTCTGTCCGCTTTTTGCTCTAAGTACAAAGATTTATCGTACATTTGCACCTTGATAAAGTATAAGAGTATGTTGACGAAAGTAATTGAACAAGCCAAAATAGATCATTTCACCAAATGGTTTGAACGAGCTGACAAAATAGTAATTGTATCTCATGTTTCTCCTGACGGCGATGCTATCGGTTCTTCACTGGGATTATATCATTTTTTAGATTCACAAGAGAAAACAGTAAACGTAATTGTGCCGAATGCTTTTCCCGATTTTCTGCGGTGGATGCCGGGCAGTAAGGATATCCTGCTGTATGACCGTTACAAAGACTTTGCAGATAAATTGATCGCCGAAGCAGATGTCATCTGTTGCCTCGATTTCAATGCACTGAAGCGTATCGACGATATGGCAGATGCTGTGGCCGCTTCTCCGGCACGTAAAATAATGATCGATCATCATTTATATCCCGAAGATTTCTGTAAGATAGTAATGTCCTATCCCAAAATATCTTCTACTTCCGAACTGATATTCCGTCTCATCTGCCGTATGGGATATTTCAGTGATATCTCTAAGGAAGGCGCAGAATGTATCTACACAGGGATGATGACAGATACCGGTGGGTTCACCTATAACTCGAACAACCGGGAGATTTATTTTATCATTAGCGAACTCCTTTCTAAAGGAATCGATAAAGATGATATTTATCGTAAGGTGTACAACACCTATTCGGAGAGCCGTTTACGTTTGATGGGATATGTATTATCGAACATGACTGTGTATTCGGAATCTAATTCGGCTCTAATCACCCTGACAAAAGCAGAGCAAAGCAAATTTAACTATATAAAAGGCGATAGCGAAGGCTTTGTTAATATTCCCCTTTCCATTAAAAATGTCTGTTTCTCTTGCTTCTTGAGGGAAGATACCGAGAAACCGATGATTAAAATATCCCTTCGTTCAGTAGGAACCTTCCCATGCAATCAGTTAGCTGCCGAATTCTTCCATGGAGGAGGTCACTTGAATGCTTCAGGCGGTGAATTTTTCGGAACGATGGAAGAGGCAAAAGCGGTCTTTGAAAAGGCGCTTGAGAAATATAAACCTTTACTAACAGCGAAAAGCTAAAGATGGAAGGTTAAAAGTGAATATGGAAAGGTTAAAAGATACGAACTTTCAACTTCCCCCTTTCAACTTTTAATGATTTTGAGATACATTTGTGCGGAATATAGCTAAATAACAGATAATGAAGAAACTTGTATTTTTATTTCTCTCTTTGTTAACCGCCGGAAGTCTGTTCCAGGCATGCGACAATTCGAAGACTTATGCAGAAATGCTGGAAGACGAGAAAAATGCGGTGAATAAGTTCATCAAAGATAATGATATTCGTGTCATTTCATTGGAAGAGTTTGAACGGGATACGATTACAGCTTCTAAAGAAGCGGGGAATGGATATGACGAATACGTTGCTTTCTCCAATGGCGTATATATGCAGATCGTAGATCGTGGAGGAAAAGAGGATAAGAATGGAGTTGAAGTTATTAATGAGGTAGATACTTTTGCTAACAATAATGTCATTTGTACCCGCTATGTAGAACAGGATATGATGACAGGAGATACTACATGTTTCAATGTTCCTTTGGAAAGATGGATGGATGTTCCTGATTATTATAAGTTTCCATTAACATTCCGTTATGTGCAAAACACGTCTACTGTTTATGGAATCGTTTTATCCGGTAGTTTGGATTACGATTTATTATGGAATAGTAAAGGTTATGGAACTGCAATTCCATCCGGATGGCTGATTGCCTTACCTTATTTGCGTAATAATGCCCATGTACGCCTGATTGTGCCTTCTAAGATGGGACATACAACTGCACAACAATATGTCAATCCTTATTTCTATGATATCCGGAAGTTCGAGAAAGCAAAAAGCTAAAGCACTAACATTAGATAAATCAAATCTTTAACTAAAGAACCTATGACTCTAATCAAATCTATCTCTGGAATCCGCGGAACTATCGGCGGAGGAGCGGGAGAAGGACTGAACCCGCTTGACATTGTAAAATTCACCTCGGCTTATGCTACTTTGATTCGTAGAACCTGCAAGGCAAAGAGTAATAAGATTGTTGTGGGACGTGATGCCCGCATTTCCGGTGAAATGGTAAAAAACGTAGTAGTCGGCACATTGATGGGAATGGGCTGGGATGTAGTAGACATTGATCTTGCTTCTACCCCGACCACAGAACTTGCTGTAACAATGGAAGGCGCCTGTGGCGGTATTATCCTGACAGCTTCTCATAACCCGAAACAGTGGAACGCACTGAAATTGCTGAATGAACATGGTGAATTTCTGAATGCAGCCGAAGGCAACGAAGTACTTCGTATTGCTGAAGCTGAAGAATTTGACTATGCCGATGTCGACCATCTGGGATCTTACCGCAAAGACCTGACTTATAATCAGAAACATATCGACAGTGTATTGGCTCTCGACCTGGTAGATGTAGAAGCTATCAAGAAAGCCAATTTCCGTGTAGCGATTGACTGTGTGAACTCTGTAGGCGGTATCATTCTTCCCGAACTTCTTGAACGTTTAGGTGTGAAACATGTAGAGAAACTCTACTGTGAACCTACCGGAAACTTCCAGCACAACCCCGAACCACTTGAAAAGAACCTCGGTGACATCATGAACTTAATGAAAGGTGGAAAGGCCGATGTAGCTTTTGTTGTAGACCCCGATGTTGACCGTCTGGCAATGATCTGCGAGAATGGCGTAATGTACGGTGAAGAATATACACTGGTTACTGTTGCCGACTATGTACTGAAACATACCCCCGGTAACACTGTTTCTAATTTGAGCTCTACTCGTGCTTTGCGTGATGTAACTCGCAAGTATGGAATGGAATACAGCGCTTCTGCCGTAGGCGAAGTAAATGTTGTAACGAAGATGAAAGCAACCAATGCCGTTATCGGCGGTGAGGGAAATGGTGGAGTAATTTATCCTGCTAGTCACTACGGACGTGATGCATTGGTAGGCATCGCATTATTCCTTAGCCATCTGGCTCACGAAGGAAAAAAGGTTAGCGAGCTCCGTGCTACTTATCCTCCTTACTTCATTGCTAAAAACCGTGTAGACTTGACTCCGGAAATCGATGTAGATGCTATCCTTGCCAAAGTGAAGGAAATCTATAAGAACGAAGAAATCAACGATATCGACGGTGTGAAAATAGACTTTGCCGACAAATGGGTGCATTTGCGCAAGAGTAATACAGAACCGATCATCCGTGTGTATAGTGAAGCTTCTACTATGGAAGCTGCCGAGGAAATCGGTCAGAAGATAATGGATGTGATTAATGAATTAGCAAAATAATATCCTGTAAAATAGGATTTTATTTATAACATTTGAGTCTCGTATATCATAAAGATAACTGAATAAGTTGTCTCATTGATATACGAGACTTTTTATTAGGATGATATCCACTGAATAATGATAGTTACTCTTCTCCTTGAGTATTAACAATAAAGTTTCTTTTGATTAAGTCTAAACTTCCTTTCGTCCAATAGTAAACTTCTCTTTTGTTATTTACAAACTTAAAATGCAAGCTTCATTTTTATAAATGCAAGTTTTGTTTTTAAAAACGGAACCTTTGTTTTTATAAATGAAGCTTGCATTTATAGATTGGAAGGGATGAAAAGCAACTTTACTGTTAATAAAAAGAAAGTTTGGACTTAATCAAGAGCAACTTTTCTATTAATAGATTACATGAGAAGTAAGCAGTATTGAGAGGAAACTAATCTATATAGCTTACTTCTCTACTTCGTTAGAATAGATATAGTATAAGGAGGTTAGTGATATACAAAGGTTTATAGGTCTTATATCAATGATAAACACATGGCTTAATTATACAGAATTGATATATGAAAAGCACAATTGAGGGAAAATTGTAGTATATTTGTACTGTTCTTTGAGGCGTCTTTATTATTAAGGAAGCGTTTAGTGCTTTTTCTCAAGTGCGAATCTGGACAATTCGAGCTGTGTTGAGGAAATAAACAAAACGTTCTTCCTTTGGTTTGTATGTTGCATCTAGGTACTGATATACAGTCAAGGGCGTGAGCTGTTTTTGCTTGTATCCAACACAGAGGTAGTTCAGAACCTGCACTTGGATATAAGTTTAGCGGTCTCGCGCTTCTTTTGTGTATACACTTCTGTTGAGACTAGGAAGGAACTAATAAATTGAAAAACATACAAACAGTACAAGTGTTGCCAGTAATGTTGCTAATGTCCGTAACAGTATCAGCAAGAGACCTAACAGGTTTTGAACAGCTTATTGATAAACGTACGACATGAAAATAAAACTGATTGCATTATTTATAATGATGGGATCGTTGGCTGCCGTAGCTGATAATGATACTTATTTCTTTTCAAAAGTAGATTATGGTTCAGTGTTCGTTGTTCAAACAGCCGATGGATTCTTGTATCAGATAATTTTAATTGGCAGGATTTTTTTCCGGTGTGGGGTGGTGAGACGGAGGCAAAGATTGGCTGTTTCGCGGATGGGAATTGGCAAGAATGAAAGAGGCGGAATCCTTGGATTGTGCGAATTAGTAGTGAAGTAGTTGCTGAAAAATAGAGGTACTTGATAAAATAGAGTTGCATTTTCCGTATAAAAACGTATCTTTGTGTAAAGAGAATTAAAGACATCGATTATTAATGGCTATTTTTTTCGCACTGCGAAACAAAACATATAAGCGATTGCCTGATATTTAATAGATGATATTAATGATTAACACAATGAAAATGCGCTTGATTTTTCCTTTTGTTCTATTGATTTATTCATTGATCTGTCAGGCAGATGGCGGTAAAGATTCATATATCTTCCGGAAAGTAGATTATCAGCAAGGATTATCTAATAGCGCTGTGCTTTGTCTTTTTCAAGACAATACAGGGTTGATGTGGTTCGGTACTTACGATGGCGTCAATTGTTATGACGGCAGAAGCATGGAAGTTTTCCGTTCCGATTTTTCAGCTCCCAAGGCTTTGAGTAACAACGTAATCCATTCTATTCAGCAGGCGGATAATAATTGTTTGTGGATTTCTACCCATTTGGGGATCAATCGTCTTTCACAGGATTCACGGCAAGTTGTCGGATATTATGACTTTACAGATGATTATTATCTACATTCCAATTCTAAAGGAAACACATGGGTGGTGAGTCATGGTGGAATTTTCTACTATAATACATCTTATAAACGATTTGTACAGATTAAGAATCTGAAAGTACCCGTAGAGGATATGGATAAACGGGCGTTCGTCACGGATGATGGTGTTTTGTGGATTTTCACTCAACAAACAGGGGAGCTGTTACAGGTTTCGCAGGATGCTTTTGATTGTGACACATTATCAATTCATTCAACTGTTTTATCTACTAATTTTCATGCGAAACCTATTGAAGATGTCTTTTATCAGAATGGCGTTCTTTGTTTCATCGATAGTGAGCATGATCTTTATGTTTATGATATTTCCCGACAATCTAAAATTTATATTCGTAACCTTTCTTCATTAGTGCAGAAGAATGGAACTATTGCAGGAATAGCCCTTTTCTATGAAGATATTATTATTGGTTTTCGAACGAATGGGTTAGTCCGTCTCCGTACTTCACAAAAATATAAAGAAGAAGTGGTCGACCGGAATGTGCGTATATATAGTATTTATCGAGATCCTCATCAGAATGTCTTATGGGTTGCTTCGGACGGACAAGGAACGATTATGTATGCTAAGAAATATTCTATTGCCACCAATTTGATGCTCAATCAACTGTCATCTAACTTAAGCAGGCAGGTACGTTCTGTTATGACAGACGATAGTGGTGGACTATGGTTCGGGACGAAAGGTGATGGACTGCTGCATATACCGGATTATCGTGAGAATGAGGAGGCTTCTGCCGTTACAGTTTACTCTCCTGAAGGAAAGCAAAATGTTGTGTCTTATATACGATGGAATAAAGAATTTCCTGTTTATAAATTGGTTCAAAGCCGTTATATGGATGGCTTTTGGATAGGATCTGGAGATCCGGGACTATTTTACTATTCTTTTGAAGACAAAGCTTTGCATTCTGTGGAGAATCTGCCGGCACAACCCACCGAGATACATGGCATTTATGAGGAAAATGATAGTGTACTTTATGTGGTGACAGCCGGTTCCGGTTTTCATAAATTAATACTTGAGAAGCAGGCAGGTACCATTCGTTTCAAGTCGCAGAAAAGTTATCATTTTTTTCACGGTCAGCGAGAAATTACGATGTTCTATCCAATGTTGCCCGAAGGGGATTCTATTTTGTGGCTTGGCAGTCGGGAGAAAGGACTCGTACGGTTTGATAAGCGGACTGAAGAATATAAAGTGATTTCTTTGAAAGAAATGCTTCATAAGTCGGTAGACGATGTGCTCAGCCTGTATCGGACCAAAGAAGGGTTGTTATATGTAGGGACAACATCAGGATTGGTATGTTTGAATTCTAATGGCAAACAGATGAAAGCTACCTATATCGGACGGGAGCAAGGTTTGCTCAATGATATGATTCATGGTGTACTTGAAGATGAGAACGGACTCTTATGGCTTGGTACGAATCGGGGGCTGATTAAATATAATCCGATAAATGGCTCATCACATGCCTACTTTTACAGTGCAGGTGTTCAAATCGGTGAGTTTAGTGATGATGCTTATTACATGTGTCCATATACACAGGAGCTTTTTTTCGGTGGGATTGACGGGTTGCTTTATTTGGATAAAGAGGTGCAGGCTGCTCCGGAATTTTATCCGGATATTTTGTTACGTAAGTTGACTGTTGGACATACGCAAGTGGTTCAGGGGGATGGAGATTACTATACAGACGATGGTAAGGCATTACAGTTGAAGGGGACGGAGGTTTCATTTGCACTTTCTTTTGTTGTTCCGGATTTTTTATCAGGAGAAGATATAGAATATTCTTACCAGTTGGAAGGATATGATAAGGATTGGACCTCTTTTAGTAGTATTAATGAAGCCTCATATACAGGAGTGCCGGCAGGTGATTATATCTTTAAGGTACGCTATAAGAGGGATGTATTTGATACAGAATATCGGCATTTTTCTATTCCGGTATATATCCTTTCTCCCTGGTATCGATCGGTGGCGGCTTATTTTGTTTATTTGATCATTTTTTTGTTGTTGTTAGGGTACGTGATATATTTGCTACGTAAAAACTACCTTCAGGAACGGATGATGAAAACACTGATGGGGACAGAAAGTTGCCGGAAATCCGAGACTGTATATACAAACCGTAGGATGCTTGAAGATTTTACTCTTATTTATAATTATTGTGACCAATTGCGTGCAGAGAATCTTTCTTATGAGCAATGTCTTGAGAAAGTGTCACTGATACGCGAAACTGTGATGAGCGCACTTCTTAATCCTGACGCTCTGTTTTTGGAAGAACTTAAACAATTCTTTCCGGATCGGTTTATTGTTTCTGCGCGTATGAGTATACAGGGAGTTTCTCAAGAGGTGTTGCGTACGTTGGAAGAACAAGGGATTGATCATTCTTCTATATCGTCAATGATTCCGGAACACTTAACATTTCCAGTTTACAAGAATGCGTTATACAGTATTCTTTATTGCTGCTATCTCCGGATTACTGAAATGAAGGGTACTCATGGCGTAATAGTAGAAATGTCAGAACAGGATGGTAAGATGCAGCTACATTTTTCTTCTAAAGATGCTACTGCGAAAGCGTTGTATGAATATCTTTCAGATAAAGCTTCTTCAGTGACGGAGAAAGATTCCGATCATGTGTTTGTTGTGCATTTACTTTTAGGTTTTGTACGGTCAGCTTTGGAACGTATTCATGCCGTTCTTCGTTATGATGATGATGAGAGTGGTAGTCGGTTGACGATTATCTTTGAACCGGCGGTCTTGACAGTAGCAGGTGAACAAGGGAAAAAAACTGTGCTTTTGTTGGAAGACAGAGATGAAATGACTTGGTTGATTAGTAATTTCCTGGCTGATGAATACGTGGTTCATCAAGTAAAGAGTGTGCAGCTTGCTTTTGACGAAATTCGTCGGTCGGCTCCGGCTCTATTATTAGTGGATATGACAATGTATGCCAATGCTGAAAGTACTTTTATGGAGTATGTTAGCCGGAATCGTACTCTGCTTTCAAAGACAGCTTTTATTCCATTGTTAACCTGGAAAGTTGGTTCGGCCATTCAGCGGGAACTGATCTTGTGGTCTGATTCTTATATTGTACTTCCTTATGATATATTATTCTTGCGGGAAGTTGTCCATAATGCTATTTATGGAAAGCGGGAAGCGAAGCAGATATATATGGAGGAACTGGGAGATTTGGCGGGACAGATTGTCTGTACAACTACCGAACAAGCTGATTTTATTCGTAAATTGTTAAAGGTGATTGAAGAAAACCTGGACAAGGAAGAACTGGGCTCAACGTTGATCGCTGATCGTATGGCAATGAGTTCCCGTCAGTTCTATCGTAAATTCAAGGAAATTTCCAATACTGCTCCCGGTGATTTAATAAAGAGTTACCGTATGGAAAAGGCAGCCCGCCTGTTACTTGATGAAGAACTTTCTATTCAAGATGTTATTATGGAGGTCGGTATTTCCAGCCGGTCTTATTTTTATAAAGAGTTTACCCGTCGGTTCGGGATGACACCGAAAGATTATCGGGAACAGCGAAAGGTATGCTGATTGTCAGGTTAAATTCTTTCGTATAGGTGATTAGTTGGGAAACATTATTATTTATTTGTTTGTCACAACCTTGTGCTCTAAATTCCTTTTGTCGATTTTATTGTATTGATTATTAGTGTGTTAATCTGTGCTCTAATTTACCATTCTGTGCTTTAGATATGTGTCTTTATTTTGCCGTTTTTTTGGCAAGGTAGAGCATTGGACTTTTATTCGAATAGCCTTTATTTGCAACAATCTTTTTAAAGGGAATTAACCTTATTACTAATCAAATTTAAAGGAATTATGAATGAAAAACTAAAGTATCTTACCTTATTTGTAATAGGTATGATGTTGAGTTTGGGCATGAATGCTCAATCTGTAAAATCAATCTCCGGTACGGTAACCGATGATCAGGGAGAGGCGGTTATCAGTGGTACGGTGAAAGTTAAAAACGGTAGTACAGGAACAATCACTGACATTAACGGTAAATACACTCTCTCTGTTCCTTCCAATGCCACCTTGGTGTTTTCGTATATTGGTTATATCACACAAGAATTTAAAGTCTCGGAATTAAAGAGTAATGTTCTGAACGTAGTTCTGCAATCGGATACGAAAGCACTGGACGAAGTAGTCGTTGTAGGTTATGGTACCATGCGCAAATCAGACTTGACGGGTTCCATTTCCACAGCCAAAGGTAAAGACATGCTGAAAGCACAATCATTCAATGCGCTTGACGGATTGAAGGGTAAAGTGGCCGGTGTGAATATCTTCTCTAATACCGGTCAGCCGGGTGGAGAATCGCGTGTCATCATTCGTGGTATTTCTACTATCAACGCGTCGGCATCACCGCTGTACGTAGTAGATGGAGTGGTGATGTCAAACTTCGAATTGCTTAATCCGAATGATATCGAATCTATCGAAGTATTGAAAGATGCTTCCTCTGCTGCCATCTATGGTGCCCGTGGTGCGAATGGTGTTATCATGGTGACTACCAAGCGCGGTAATGCAGGAAAAGGAGTCCATGTTTCCTATGATGGTTCATTGTCTATCGGTAAGATGGCTAGAAAAATAGATGTAATGGATGCTAACGAATGGATGTCTACCTTCAAGCAGGGATTGGAAAATGCCAACGAATTTCAAGGCAAGAACTTCACAACTGATCTGTCACAGATATTCACAGACGAACGTTTGTTCAATGCAGACGGTTCTCCGAAATATAATACCAACTGGCAGGATGAAGCATCCCGCACTGCCATCTCTCATAACCATCAGATCAGTATCCAACGTACAGGAGAAGGATCTTCTATCGGAGCATTCATCAATTATACCGATCAACAGGGTATTTTGTTGAATTCTTACTTCAAACGTATCAATGCAAAATTGGCGTATGATGACAAACCGACTGATTGGCTGTCTACTTCCGCTAATTTATTAGTAAATCATACTTGGGGTAATAGAACTTCTGATAACCCTTACGGACAAGGCGCATTGCGTACGATGATCGAACAGTTGCCTTTCTTACCGGTTAAGCTGGATGGTGAATATACGCAGACGAACATTATTAATACAAGCTCTATTCTCAATAATCAGACTGATCCTAATAGCGGAAAACAAGGATTCAGCCCGGAAGGTGTAGGTAATCCCGTTGAGTTGCTCGAACGGATGCAGGCTATGCAATATCGTACGCAGATTTTTGGTAATGCTGCTTTGACTTTCCATCTCATGAAAGGATTGGATTTGAAGACCCAGTTCGGTATCGACTACCACAATAATCGTGATGCTAACTATACGCCGTTCACTCCGCGTCCGATGATTAATCAAAGTTCCGAGGGAGCAGCTTCTGCAAATAACTCCAACTCTTTGTATTGGCAGGAAGAAACCTATTTGACTTATGTGAAAGATATAAACAAACATCACATTAATGCAATGGCGGGTATGTCTTGGCAAGAGTATAATTATACCAAATTCGAAGCTTCCGACAGTAAGTATATTGATGACTTCTACGGATATTATAATTTAGGTTCCGGAACGAACCGTCCTTCTGTAGGCAATGATTACGACAAGTGGGCGATGAACTCTTATTTCTTGCGTCTGGCATATTCTTATGACAACAAGTATATGGCTACCGTAACCGGTCGTTATGATGGCTCTTCCAAATTCGGACAGAACAATAAATATGCATTTTTCCCGTCAGTCGGCTTGGGTTGGATGATTTCTAATGAAGACTTTTTGAAAGATAACTCATTGATCAGCAAGCTGAAATTACATACTTCTTACGGTCTGACAGGTAATTCGGAAATTGGTACATATAAATCATTGGCTACGGTGAGCCAGTCGAATACGATCATTGGTGATGCTCTGCATGTAGTGTCTTATCTGGACAATATGCCTAATCCGGACCTGAAATGGGAAAAGACAGGACAGTGGGACTTAGGATTCGAGTTGGGTTTATTCAATAACAGACTGAATTTCGATATTTCCTATTATTATAAGTATACTTCGGATTTGTTGCTCGACCGTCCGGTTCCTGAATCAACAGGTTACTCTTCCATTATGGATAATATTGGAGCCGTTTCCAATCGTGGTGTAGATATTCTGGTTACAGCATATCCTATTCAGACACATGATTTCCAGTGGACTTCCACTCTTAATTTAGGTTTCAACAAAAACCGTGTAGAGAAGTTGGATGAAAGTGCATCTGTTGATCCTGTCACCGGTAAGCGTCAGATTACGACCGACGGTTTTGTGGGTTACGATATGTTGATTCGTGAAGGTGAAGAGCTTTCCTCTTTCTATGGTTATAAGCGTGCCGGTATTTACGATGGTATTCCGTCTAACTGGGATCCGGAGACAATGAACATACCTTCCACTATTGGTGAAAAGGTAACTTATAAGAAACGCGAAATTATCGGTAACGGATTACCTGACTGGATGGGCTCATTCATCAATACCTTCAATTATAAAGGATTTGATTTGACTTTAGACTTCCAGTTTACATGGGGGGTGGACGTGATGCAAGAATATTATCACTCTACTGTAGCCCGTTTCCTAACTAACGGTATAGACCGTCTTTATAAGGAAGCATGGCATCCAACTCTCAATCCGTCGGGTAAAGAACAGGCAATTCGTCTGAATAACTTTGGTCAGGGAGCTAATAACCAGGCAGATGATGACTGGGTTTGCAATGGTTCTTATTTGCGTTGTAACATGATTCAGCTCGGATATACCTTCAATCCGACACTGATTAAGAAGATCGGTCTGTCTTCATTGCGTTTGTATGCGAATGTGAATAACGCATTCCTGATTACTTCTAAGGACTATAACGGATATGATCCGGATAACTCATCTCGTTTAGGTGACAACAAATGGGGGGCTAACCGCCAATTCTTCACCTATCCGCGTCCGAGAACGTTTACGTTCGGTCTTAATGTAGCATTTTAATTCACCGTTATAAAAACTATAAGAATTATGAAACTATTAAAAGTATATATATCTGCATTTTGTATGTGTTCACTTTCTGTGTTGCTGAATTCATGCGACGATTTCCTGAAAGAAGAACCATTGGATATGAAGTCATCTGACCAATTCTGGAAGACGAAAGCTGATGCGGAGTCGGGTGTGAACGCATTGTATTTCGGTGGTGTACCTTATTTACACAACACTGATGTAGGCGGTGGCTGGACTCCTAAAGCGACAATGTGGGGTGGTATTGTGTCCGGATTGTACGTTGATAAGCGTAAGGATAGAACATTTACTACGGCATCCGAAGGGTGTAATTTCAATATTGAATCTTTTGATGATATTGCAATGAAATACTGGCATGAGTTTTATAAAGGTATTTCACGTGCCAACTTTGTTATTGCCAATATTCCGACAATGACCGGTGTGCTGGATGAAGCTACTATTAATAATTATGTGGCTCAAGGTAAATTCTTCCGTGCATATGGATATTTCTGGCTGGTCAAAGAATTTGGTGGTGTTCCTTATATTTCAGAACCTTACACATCTACAGAAGGTATGTACAAAGAACGTCTTTCTGCTGAAGAGGTTTATAAGAAAATTGAAGCCGACTTGCTGGATATTGTCAACGGGGATGCATTGCCGAATAAAACGTTTTATGATAATGGCTGTTATGTCACTAGGGCAATGGCGCAGACTTTGCTGGCACAAGTTTATTTGCAATGGGCTGGTGCACCGTTAAACGGTGGAACAGACTATTATGGAAAAGCAGCGCAGATGGCTTTGAAAGTGATCAATGATAGTCCTCACGAACTTATTCATCCAAATGGAACGACTGATGATTTGAGCTCGGCATATAATGTAATCAAGACTACGAAAAGTTCTGCAGAAATCATTTATGCTAAAGAATATAATTATAGTGATTATAGTGTAGGTAACTCTTATGCTTGTCGTTCTATTGGTACAGATGCTTTCCAATGGGGAGTGTTCCATCCGGGAGGAGACGTGCTGTATAATGCATACCTTCCCTGTGATATGTTGCTTAACAGCTATGCCTCTAATGATATTCGAGGACATGAGAAACAGTTCTTCTTTAAGCAATATACCGATGCTGAAGGAAATACTCATACTTTGAATAATGCAGGCAACTGGGCATGGTTTGATGAAAATGCTTTGATTAGCGGCCACGACGGTGATTATAATATGCCGGTATTCCGTTTTGCGGAAGTCTTGCTGATTGCGGCCGAAGGTCTGGCACGTACAAATCATGAAGATAATGCTGTCGGTGGAGCTAAATATTATCTCAATCAAGTGCGTAAACGTGCTGGATTGGCAGATGAGACGGCTACAGGAAACGATTTAATACAATCGATTTTGACTGAACGTTTGCATGAGTTACCGTTGGAATTTAAGATTTGGGACGACATTCGCCGTACTCGTTTGTATCCGGAAGCATCTACCGAATCAGGAAAATTGAAATGGACTGCTCTTGCATCGGCTCAAATCCAAAACAAGCCAGATGGAAGCACAAGAGCCGGTGCCATTCCTGAATATGCTTTGTTATGGCCTATCCCGTTAGATGAAATTCAGGCTAATCCTGCGTTGGAAGGACATCAGAACCCGGGATGGAATTAATTAGGTAATAATAAATATTTGTTTCTGATAGAATTGGAGAGAGGGTAAAGGCTAATTATCCTCTCTCTATTGCTTAAACGGTTAGTCTTTCGGTTGTACTCTCATTGTATACACATAAATATTATGTTTTGATTCTCAGTTGTTTAACTTGTACTCTCGTTGACACTCGTTTCCTTTGGTTGACTATACTGCTATTTTTTCTTATTTTGGCGTATCAGAGGACTGATAATTGCTGAAAGATGCTTTAATTTGTAACATAAATAAAAAAGACTTGATAATCTAGTATTAATAGTTTAATTCGTAGACCATGAACAAAAAGAAACTACTATCTTTCGCAATAGCCCTGCTATTGGGAGTTTCCTCTACCTTTGCACAAAAGCAACCGGTAGACTATGTGAATCCTTTAATGGGAACTGATTCGAAAATATCACTATCTAATGGGAATACATATCCTGCCATCGCGTTGCCTTGGGGAATGAACTTCTGGATGCCACAAACCGGAAAGATGGGTGACGGTTGGGCTTACACTTATGCATCCGACAAAATCAGAGGTTTCAAGCAAACCCATCAGCCTAGTCCGTGGATCAATGACTACGGTCAGTTCTCAATCATGCCGATGACTAAACAGTTGAAGATCGATCAGGACAGTCGTGCTTCCTGGTTCTCTCATAAGGCAGAGAAAGCCACTCCTTATTATTATAGTGTTTATTTGTCAGAGTATGACATGACAACTGAAATAGCTCCGACGGAACGTTGCGCATATTTCCGTTTCACTTTCCCTGAAACCTCCGATGCCTATGTGGTGGTAGATGCTTTCGACCGCGGTTCGTATGTGAAGGTGATTCCCGAAGAAAATAAAATAGTTGGTTATACGACACGCAATAGTGGCGGTGTTCCTCAAAACTTTAAGAATTACTTTGTGATAGAGTTCGACAAGCCTTTTACTTTCAATAAAGTATGGGCAGACTATCATTTGGTTGAAACACATCTCGAACTACAATCCAATCACGTGGGTGCTGCTATCGGATTTTCAACGAAGAAAGGAGAACAGGTACATGCAAAGGTGGCATCCTCATTCATCAGTCCTGAACAGGCTGAACTGAACTTGAAAGAAATTGGTAATAAGACCTTTGAACAGACAAAAGAGGCCGGTCGTAAGGCATGGAACAATGTCCTGGGGCGTATCAAGGTTGAAGACAGCGATGAGAACCGTATGCGTACGTTCTACTCTTGTTTGTATCGTTCGGTGTTGTTTCCCCGTATGTTTTACGAGGTAAACAGTAAGGGGGAAACTGTGCATTACAGCCCCTATAATGGTGAAATCCGTCCGGGATATATGTTTACCGACACTGGATTCTGGGATACTTTCCGTTGCTTGTTTCCATTTGTTAATTTGATATATCCTTCAATGGGTGAGAAGATGCAGGCAGGTCTGTTGAATACCTATCTTGAAAGTGGATTCTTTCCTGAATGGGCCAGCCCGGGCCATCGTGGTTGCATGGTTGGGAACAATTCTGCTTCTGTAGTGGCGGATGCTTTCATGAAGAATATAACCAAAGCGGATGCAGAAAAAATGTATGAAGGTCTACTGAAAGGGGCCAATAGCGTACATCCGAAAGTTTCTACTACCGGACGCCGTGGATATGAATATTATAACAAACTGGGCTATGTGCCATACGATGTGAAAATTAATGAGAATGCGGCACGCACATTGGAATATGCATACGATGACTGGTGCATTTACCGTATGGGTGAAAAATTAGGTCGTCCGGCAGAAGAACTGGATGTTTATAAGAAAAGGAGTCAGAACTACCGTAATCTGTTCGATCCAGAAACTAAGTTGATGCGGGGAAAGAATTCCGACGGAACTTTCCAGACTCCTTTCAATCCTTTTAAATGGGGAGATGCCTTTACGGAAGGAAATAGTTGGCATTATACATGGTCGGTATTCCACGATGTACAAGGACTGGTTGATCTGATGGGCGGCAAGAAGATGTTTGTCAGTATGCTTGATTCTGTGTTCAATCTTCCTCCTGTATTTGATGATAGCTATTATGGAGGAGTGATTCACGAGATTCGTGAAATGGAAATTGCTAACATGGGTAACTATGCACATGGCAACCAACCTATCCAGCACATGATCTATTTGTATAACTATGCTGGCGAACCTTGGAAAGCCCAATATTGGTTGCGTGAGACGATGAACCGCCTCTATCTTCCTACTCCGGACGGTTATTGTGGAGATGAAGATAACGGTCAGACTTCGGCTTGGTATGTATTTACTGCATTGGGATTTTATCCGGTATGTCCCGGCAGCAATGAATATGTAATGGGAGCTCCTTACTTCAAGAAAGCAACGATTACACTGGAGAACGGCAAGAAACTGGAAATCTCCGCCCCGAAGAATAACGATGATAATCGTTATATTCGTTCATTGAATTATAATGGCAAGAATTATACAAAGAATTATCTGAACCATTTCGATCTGTTGAAAGGCGGTCGTCTGGTGTTTGATATGGATAACAAACCGAATAAGGGAAGAGGTATCAACGAATCAGACTTCCCGTATTCATTCTCTCGTGACGCAAAGTAAGCTGATATGAATAATTTGAGAAAGAAAGTATTGATGATGACTATGGCGGCAGCAACTTTGTCCGCCATAGCTCAACAGCCGGTAGACTATGTGAATCCGATTATCGGGACCAATGGGATGGGGCACACTTTTCCCGGTGCTTGTACTCCTTTCGGATGGGTACAGTTGAGTCCGGACACAGACACAATTCCGCATAATATAAATGGAGCTTATCAGAAAAATGCCTACGAGTATTGTGCTGGTTACCAATATAGGGACAAGACCATTGTTGGCTTCAGTCACACTCATCTTAGTGGTACGGGACATTCTGACTTGGGAGACATCTTGTTGATGCCTGCTGTTGGCGATGTGAAGTTAAATCCCGGTCGGGCGGATTATCCGGAAGAGGGATACCGTTCACGTTTTGACCATGCTACAGAAAAAGCTGTTCCCGGATATTATGAAGTGATACTGGACGATTATGGCATTAAGGCCCAACTGACAGCAACACAACGGACGGGTATACATAAATATACCTTCCCGAAAGGAAAAGATGGTCATTTGATTTTGGATCTGGTGCATGGTATTTATAATTATGACGGCAAAGTTCTATGGGCCAATTTGAGAGTCGAAAACGATACTCTGTTGACCGGATATCGTATCACCAATGGATGGGCGCGTACGAATTATACCTATTTTGCTATCTCTTTGTCACAGCCGATTAAAGACTACGGATATAAGGATAAGGAAAAAGTATTGTACAATGGCTTTTGGCGTCGTTTCAAGATGGAAAAGAACTTCCCTGAAATCACAGGTCGAAAAATTGTGGCTTACTTTAATTTCGATACGGCTAACAATTCGGAACTGGTCGTAAAAGTGGCATTGTCGGCAGTCAGTACGGAAGGGGCCATTAAGAATCTGCGTGCCGAGGCTTCCGGAAAGAGTTTCGAACAGTTGGCGGAAGCTGCTCGTACAGATTGGAATAGCGAACTGGAGCATTTCGAGATCGAAGGTACGCCCGATCAGAAAGCAATGTTCTATACTTCCCTTTACCACACCATGATTAATCCGTCTGTGTATATGGATGTAGACGGTTCCTATCGTGGGCTGGATCATAACATACACCGGGCGGAAGGATTTACCAACTACACTATATTTTCCCTTTGGGATACCTATCGTGCGGAACATCCTTTCTTGAATCTGGTGAAACCGGGACGCAATGCGGATATGGTGGAATCCATGATTAAACATGAGCAACAAAGCGTGCACGGAATGTTGCCGATATGGAGTCTGATGGGAAATGAAAACTGGTGTATGAGCGGTTATCATGCTGTGTCTGTACTGGCGGATGCAATAACCAAAGGCGTCTTTTCGAATGTGGATGAGGCATTGGCGGCAATGGTCAGTACATCCACCGTTCCGTATTATGAAGGTATAGCTGATTATATGAAGCTGGGATATATTCCGCTTGACAAAAGTGGTACAGCAGCCTCTTCTACTTTGGAGTATGCATACGACGATTGGACTATCTATCAGACAGCTTTGAAGGCAGGTAACAAGGAAATAGCGGAGACTTACCGAAAGCGTGCCCTCAATTATCGTACTATCTATGATACAAGTATTGGTTTTGCACGTCCCCGTTATAGTGACGGTTCTTTCAAGAAAGAGTTTGATGTATTGCAAACCTATGGTGAAGGTTTTATCGAAGGCAATTCATGGAATTTCTCTTTTCATGTGCCACACGATGTATTTGGCATGATCGACTTGATGGGAGGAGAAGGGACGTTCGTGCAGAAACTGGATGAACTGTTCTCCATGCATCTGCCGGAGAAGTACTATGAGCATAATGAGGATATTACGGAAGAATGTTTGGTCGGCGGATATGTGCATGGTAATGAACCGAGCCACCATGTTCCTTATCTATATGCGTGGACTTCCCAGCCGTGGAAATCACAGTACTGGCTGCGTGAGATTCTGAATAAGATGTATAAGAATGATATTAACGGATTGGGTGGAAATGATGATTGCGGACAGATGTCAGCATGGTATCTTTTCTCTGTGATGGGCTTCTATCCGGTTTGTCCTGGTACAGACCAGTATGTATTGGGAGCGCCCTACCTGCCTTATCTGAAGATGACACTTCCTAATGGAAAGACATTGGAGATCAAAGCGCCGGGTGTCAGCGATAAGAAACGTTACGTGCAGTCGCTGAAATTGAACGGTAAGGTATACGACAAGATGTACATTACACATGAAGACATTTTGAAAGGAGGCGTGCTTGAATTCAAGATGGGGGCGTCACCTAACAAACGTCGCGGATTATCACCGGAGGATAAACCTTATTCATTAACTAACGGAATCAACGAATAATCAATAAAGGAGTATGAAAAAGATACATTTAATCTATGCAGCCTGCCTGCTGGTAGGTATGGGGGCTTGTGCTGCAAGTGTGCAAAAACAGGTGAAGGATAATTCTGATGTATGGAAAGAGTACAATACAGGTGCTGTGTTGTTTGAGGATAAAGCACCGGAAACGCTGGGATCGGACATTTACCACCGGATCATTCCCGATGCTGAATCGTACATCAAGGAACAGGCACGTACTGTATTAGCTACTCTTTACAATTCTCCGGAAGATAGTATTCCCGCAGTGCACAAGATACATTATACTTTGGAAGATATCAACGGTATTTCTGCTAAAGGCGGTGGCAATGGTGATGTGACGATTTTCTACAGTACACGTCATATTGAAAAATCTTTTGCAGCGAATGATACGGCAAAGTTGTTTTTCGAAACGCGCGGGGTATTGTTGCATGAACTGACACATGCTTATCAGCTGGAACCGCAAGGAATCGGTTCTTATGGAACCAATCGTGTGTTCTGGGCATTTATCGAGGGAATGGCAGATGCTGTGCGGGTTGCCAATGGAGGATTTGACGGACCGAATGCCCGTCCGAAAGGCGGGAACTATATGGACGGTTATCGTACAGCCGGTTATTTCTTTGTCTGGTTGCGTGATAACAAAGATCCTGAATTCCTGCGTAAGTTCAATCGTAGTACGTTGGAGGTGGTGCCTTGGTCGTTCGATGGTGCTATCAAACATATTTTAGGGAATGAATATAGTATTGACGAATTATGGCATGAGTATCAGGTCGCTGTAGGTGATATACAAGCATAATAATGTAAATATGGTGAGTGTTATGGGTAAAAGAGGATTGTTTTTAGTATGGCTGTGCCTGGTGAATATTTTGCCGGGCATGGCTCAAACCGAGAAACTGATTGATTATGTGAATCCATTTGTGGGAACAGATGGTTATGGTAATGTGTATCCGGGTGCGCAGATTCCTTTCGGGGGAATTCAGATGAGTCCGGACACGGATAGTAAATACTATGATGCGGCTTCCGGTTATAAATATAATCATTCCACTTTGTTGGGGTTCAGTCTGACTCATTTAAGCGGGACTGGTATACCTGATTTGGGAGACTTCTTGTTTATTTCCGGAACAGGAGAGATGAAACTGGATCCGGGGACACGTGAGGAGCCGGAAAAGGGATACCGTTCACGTTATTCTCATGAAAAGGAATGGGCATCACCTAATTATTATGCGGTGGAACTGTCAGATTATGGAGTAAAGGCTGAAATGACGTCAGGGGTACGTAGTGGTATGTTCCGCTTCACCTATCCTCAATCGGATAAAGCTTTTATTATGATCGATATGAACCATACTTTATGGCAATCTTGTGAATGGGCAAATCTGCGCATGGAAAATGATTCTACCATCACCGGATATAAACTGGTGAAAGGTTGGGGACCGGAACGGCATATTTATTTCACGGCTACTTTCTCTAAAAAGTTGACCGGCTTGCGCTTTATGCAGAATAAGAAACCGGTGATTTACAATACCTCCCGGTTTCGTAGCAGCTATGAAGCTTGGGGAAAGAATCTGATGGCTTGCATCTCTTTTGATACGAAAGCCGGAGAGGAAGTGATTGTAAAAACTGCTATTTCATCGGTCAGCACAAACGGGGCAAAAAACAATATGGCGGAACTTGCTGGACTCACTTTCGATGATCTGAAAGCTAAAGGAGAAGCACTATGGGAAAAAGAACTTGGAAAATATACCCTTACTGCCGACCGTAAAACGAAAAGAACATTCTATACGTCGGCTTATCATGCGGCTTTGCATCCGTTCATCTTTCAGGATGCAGACGGGCAGTTTCGCGGATTAGATAAAAATATAGAGAAAGCCGAAGGATTTATCAACTATACGGTATTCTCTCTTTGGGATACCTACCGGGCTTTGCATCCCTGGTTCAATCTGGTGCAGCAGGAAGTGAATGCCGATATTGCCAATTCCATGTTGGCTCATTATGATAAGAGTGTGGAGAAAATGCTTCCTATCTGGTCGTTTTATGGAAATGAGACTTGGTGTATGATTGGTTATCATGCAGTTTCCGTATTGGCTGACATGATTGTGAAGGGAGTGAAAGGATTCGATTACGAACGTGCGTATGAGGCTATGAAGACCACGGCGATGAATCCGAATTATGACTGTTTGCCGGAATATCGTATGATGGGATATGTGCCTTTTGATAAAGAGGCGGAGTCAGTATCTAAAACATTGGAATATGCGTATGATGATTATTGCATGGCACAGGCTGCCAAGGCTTTGGGTAAAGAGGATGATTATCGTTATTTCTTGAATCGTGCACTCTCTTATCAGACTTTGATTGATCCGGAAACGAAATATATGCGTGGCAAGGACAGTCAGGGAAACTGGCGTACACCGTTTACTCCGGTAGCTTATCAGGGCCCCGGATCTGTAAATGGATGGGGGGATATTACGGAAGGCTTTACTGTACAATATACTTGGTATGTACCACAAGATGTACAAGGATATATGAACGAAGCTGGCGAAGATTGGTTCCGCAACCGGTTGGATGAACTGTTCACAGTAGAGTTGCCGGATGATATTCCGGGAGCACATGATATTCAGGGACGTATCGGAGCTTATTGGCATGGAAATGAACCTTGCCATCATGTAGCGTATCTTTATAATTACTTGAAAGAACCTTGGAAATGTCAGAAGTGGGTCCGTGCTATTGTTGACCGTTTCTATGGCGATACTCCGGATGCATTAAGTGGCAATGACGATTGCGGGCAGATGTCGGCTTGGTATATGTTCAATTGCATTGGCTTTTACCCGGTGGCTCCTTCAAGCAATATGTATAACATTGGTTCTCCTTGCGTTGAGGCAATAACAGTTCGGATGAGCAACGGAAAAGTTATTGAAATGGTAGCAGATAATTGGTCGCCGAAGAATGTGTATGTAAAGGAATTGTATGTGAATGGCAAGAAGTATGACAAATCTTATTTGAAATATGAGGATATACGTGATGGCGTGAAACTACGTTTTGTCATGAGCAGTAAACCGAACTATAAGCGTGCGGTATCGGATGAAGCGGTAGCTTCTTCTTTGTCGTTGCCTGGAAAGACAATGAAATATCAGGTAAATTTGATGAAAACGGGTATATCAAACCAGTGAAAATAACTTTTGAAGGAGTATTACCCAGTCCGTTTGATAGTACGAAGTGATGTTTTTATTACATTTGCCATTGTAAAACGATTATTAATTAAATATCTAAATCATGAGAAGATATTTCCTGTTAGTTGTGTGTTTGTGCTTGGCATCACTACTTCGTGCACAGAATAAGTTAGAGTTAATTTCTCCCAATGGAGAGCTGAAAGTGTCCTTGAATCTCTCGGATAAAATCTATTATAGTATAGATTATAACGGAGATGTATTGTTGAAAGACAATTCCCTTCAGTTGACATTGAGGAATCAGGTGTTGGGACAAAATCCCAAACTGCGCCGTCAGAAACGTACGAGTGTCGACGAGCAATTAACTCCTATTGTTCCTTTGAAATATGCGAAAGTCAATAATCGTTATAATCAATTGCTACTGACCTTTAAAGATTATTCAGTAGAATTCCGTGCTTTTGACGATGGAGTTGCTTACCGGTTTATTACCTCACAAAAAGGTGATGTTGAAGTAATGAACGAAGAGTTTGCTATCAACTTCCCGTCGGATTATCTTCTTCACTTGCAACAACCGGGAGGCTTCCATACAGCTTATGAGGAACCTTACACACATGTTCAAAGTAATGCGTGGAAGCCTGAAGAACGGATAGCTGTTTTGCCGGTATTGGTTGACACACAAAAAGACTATAAAATATTAATCAGCGAGTCGGATCTGGCTGATTATCCATGTATGTTTTTCAAAGGAACGGGCACGAACGGAGCAATTTCTGTTTTTCCTAAAGCTCCGCTTGCGTTTGCCGAAAATAGTGATCGAAGCGTGAAGATTACTCAAGAAGCTGATTACATTGCTAAAACAAAAGGTACGAGAAATTATCCTTGGCGTTACTTTGTGATAAGTAAAAATGATAAGCAGTTGATTGAGAATACAATGACTTATAAACTGGCTGAAAAGAATCAACTTCAGGATGTTTCATGGATTAAGCCGGGACAGGTGAGCTGGGAATGGTGGAATGACGCTTCTCCTTACGGACCGGATGTGAATTTTGTTTCCGGTTATAACTTGGATACTTATAAGTATTACATTGATTTTGCTTCTAAATTTGGTATTCCATATATCATTATGGATGAAGGCTGGGCTAAAAGTACACGTGATCCTTATACGCCTAATCCCAAAGTAGACTTGCACGAGTTGATCCGTTATGGCAAAGAAAAAAATGTAGGGATTGTGCTTTGGTTGACGTGGTTGACGGTAGAAAACAATTTTGATCTCTTCAAGACTTTCAATGAATGGGGAGTAAAAGGACTTAAGATTGATTTTATGGACAGAAGCGATCAGTGGATGGTCAACTATTACGAACGGGTAGCCCGGGAAGCAGCCAAACATCATTTGTTTGTCGATTTTCATGGCTCTTTCAAACCTGCCGGACTGGAATATAAATATCCGAATGTATTGTCTTACGAAGGAGTGCGTGGCATGGAACAAATGGGTGGTTGTTATCCGGATAATAGTCTGTATTTACCGTTTATGCGTAATGCTGTCGGTCCGATGGATTATACTCCCGGGGCGATGATTAGTATGCAGCCTAATGTGTATCGGTCGGAACGTCCTAATGCTGCAAGTATCGGAACACGTGCTTATCAGTTGGCACTCTTTGTGGTTTTTGAGAGTGGTCTGCAGATGTTGGCAGATAATCCTACTCTTTATTATCGTAATGAAGATTGTACCCGTTTCATCACACAAGTTCCCGTAACATGGGACGAGACTGTGGCATTGGAAGCTAAAGCGGGTGAATACGTCATTGTAGCAAAACGGAAAGGCGATAAGTGGTTTATAGGAGGAATGACTAATAATGGTAAAAAGGAACGTGAGTTTACCATAAAGTTAGATTTCTTGAATAAAGATCGCTCTTATCAAATGATATCTTTTGAGGATGGTATCAACGCAGGACGTCAGGCGATGGATTATCGTTGCAAGTCATCCCAGGTGAAAGCCGGAGAGCAGCTAGCTATAAAGATGGTTAGAAATGGTGGCTTTGCAGCTGTCATTGAATGATGGCACATATTCTAACTTTCCATACGTAAAAATGGAAATCATCTTTCAATCTATCACCATCCTTCTGAAACGTATTGTTCATCGAGCTTTCAGGGTGGTGATAGATTGTTCTCCACCTGTCACCTAATCATTCATCTATCACCGTTTGAAATGAACATGCCTGCATATAAATATAAGCTTGTATGTAAATAGAAGTTTCAACAGGGGATACCTTTAGTTTCAAGGCGGGAAACTTTAGTTTCCATTAGGGGAAACTGCAGTTTCAGAGGCTTGAAACTAAAGTTTCCTCGGTGAGAAACAAAGTGTTTCATGCCGTGAAACTGCTTGTTTCAAGCGTTGAAACCAATCGTTTCACGGCACGAAACACTTTGTTTTGCTATTTGTTCTAAGAAGGCAATGCTTCGGAATCAACGTTTTCTCTTAGAGAACCACTCTTTAAACTCTGCTACTCGGGCTTTACTGACAAGTATTTTTTCTTTGATTCCTGAATAGTACAAGTTGATGGACAGTCGGCTGTTGAACCATAAGTCAATATCTTTGATAGCTTCTCGCGAAATAAGATATTGGCGGTTAGCCCGAAAGAAAAGAGAAGGATTGAGACACTCCGTAAGTTCATCTAATGTTTGAGAAAAACAGTATTCGGTTTCATCGGTTAAGACTACTTTGACCTGACAGTCCTTAATATAAAACAATTGTATCATATCTACAGAAACGGGCAATAGTTTGTCTCCTTTGGTAGGAATAAGGAAATGACTTTTATAGTTTTCTTGCTTTTGGAGTGAATGTATTAGTTTCAGTAGCTCATTCTCCTGTTGTGGAAAAGGAAACTGGTGTTTGTCAGCAGCATCCTGTAAACCTTGGAGCTTATCGAAAGCGTGTTCTATGTCTTCCTTACCGATGGGTTTTAATAAGTAGTCGATGCTGTTTACTTTGAATGCACGTAACGCATATTCATCATAGGCAGTTGTAAAGATAATCGGACAAGTAATATTGATATGATTGAATATCTCGAAGGCGGAACCATCTGCCAGGTGAATATCCATGAATACCAGTTCCGGCATCGGATAAGAACTGAACCATTCGATAGTGGAACTGATACTATCCAGTATGGTCACGATTTCTCCATTCGGTTTTATTTCATTAAGCAGTGAAGTCAGGTTTCGTACTGCTGCTTTTTCGTCTTCTATAATGACAATCTTCATGGTGGTTATTGTTCTAGTTGTGATTTTTCAATCAAAGGAATACAAACTGTAAACTCTCTGTCCTCCGTTATTTGTATATCCCGTTTAAACAAGAGCCTGTATCGTTTGGCAAGGTTGGCAAGTCCGATACCGGTTCCGGAAGTTGCAGTCCATTTGGGCTGAATGTCGTTGCTGATAGACAAATTGCCGTTATCGTCCGTCGTGATATGAATAGTCAACGGCTTCCGGTTGCTGATTTCGTTGTGCTTTACTGCATTCTCAATCAACACTTGCACCGCCATTGGAGGGAGGAGATATTCTTCGTAGGCATTGCTTATCTGTATGTCGAATTGTAGATTGTTCTCAAAACGCATCTTTAATAGAAATATATAAGCGGAAACAAATTCCATTTCTTCCCGGAGACTGACACATTGTGACTCATTACTTTGCAAAGTATACCTTAGTACCCGGGAGAGTTCCTGAATGTAATCCTGCGCTTTATCCTGATTTTCGCGTACCAGCGAACGCAGGGTATTCAGCGAGTTGAACAGCATGTGTGGGTTCAGCTGATTCTTCAGTACTTCATACTGATTGCGGAGATTCTCTGCCTGAAGCTGTTCGTTCTCAATAAGTACCAGTTGCTGCTTGAATATAAGATGAATGATACAGCAACTACTGGTGACGAGACATGCCACAATAAAATCCCGCAATGGATGCAAATAATGATGTACCATGGCATCGATGGCCGGAATATCAAACGTTCTGTGAAGGAAAACAAAAAACTGTCCTGACAAGTTACTCAATATCCATGTCACGATAAAGGAAAGCAAAATCTTTGTCCCTGTAATTTTAATGGAAGCCTGATTGAAATGAAACAAACGGGTATTGATGGCAAAAAGTAACAATAGCGACAGAAAGGTAAAAAGTATTTCGTTTGCCACATCTATAAACTTCATCCCTGGGAATAAGGAATGACTTTCGAAACGGTCGAAAAAAGATACTGATTCAGGAAAATGAATCAGTACAGCAACCGCTAAGGAGATGATGACTGTGGAAAGTATATATTTATCTTTTTTTATTGCTTTGGCTATCATACAACAAAGATAGTGGTAAATTATGAGTTACCGGTTATAAAATGTCAATGCTGTTGTCACAGTTGGTCAATTATTGTTTCTGAATGTGTGCCGTGATATACATACCGGGGCGGAATTGTACATTTTCCTCCTTGATGGAAGCATATACCTCGAGCGAACGATTGGTTTCGTCTACTTTTTGTCCGATGGAAATCACGATACCGTGAAAGGTTTGTGTCCCCATTCCGTTTACACGAAACTGTACCGGGCTGCCGACTTGTATGTCTGCAAGATCTTTCTCGTAAGTAGTCAGGCAAAGCATCGGGCTGCTTTTATCGATAAGTTCGCAAAGTGCTTCTCCCGGATTGATATATTTGCCGATATTCATCGCTACATTAGCGGCATAACCACTAATGGGGGCTTTGACTTCCAGTAGCGGTTGTATTCCGTTCTTAAGTAATGCCTCCGTTTGAACGCCTAAAAGAGAAAGTTGTGCAGCAGCGGCGTCCTGGCGACTCTTCATGGAGAGAAAGTCCGCTTTACTTTGCTGGAATTTCTTTTGAGAAGCTGCTTGTTCGGCAGACAGATTTTTTTGCCGTTCGTATTCAGCTAAGAGATATTCGGTTTGTGCGTGACTGTCCAGATAAGTTTGTTGCAGGGTGATGAACTCCGGATTCTCTAACGTGGCGATTACACTGTTTGCAGCCACCCATTGCCCTGGAAGCAGAGAAGCCTTTTTTACAATGCCTCCCATGGTTAAAGCAATGGTTGCCTGACGTTGA
The DNA here is from genome assembly GCF_003604005.1 of Bacteroides sp. OF03-11BH. Taxonomy (NCBI): domain Bacteria; kingdom Pseudomonadati; phylum Bacteroidota; class Bacteroidia; order Bacteroidales; family Bacteroidaceae; genus Bacteroides; species Bacteroides sp. OF03-11BH. Next base: position 63,571 of record NZ_QTMW01000027.1, read on the forward strand.
GGAGGAAGAACGATTCGTCCGTTGAACGAAACCTGATTAGGCTTTGAGGTAGCTGAAGTGATGGCATCCACTTCGGGTTGTGCGATGGTATCTGCTATCGTTTCGGCAACGGGAATTGCGGCGGATTCGTTATTTGTAGTTTGCTGGTTTCCTTTGCAAGCCGTTAGAACTAGTAAAAGGATGGGATAAACTATTTTTTTCATATCTTATGTTTTATAATAATTATTCAGGGTGATGTATCTCATTCAATGTCTCGATTTTCCACCTACTTGAAAAGTTCATATTCCAGTGCAGCAATATTGTATTGGTAGACTGTTTCAATATAGCCTCTGCGTATCTCTCTGGCGGTGGTAATCGACTGTATATATTCGGCAATGCCTGTTTCGCTCTGCTGCAATTGCAGGTTGGCTGCCTTTGTCAGTTCATCCGCTTCTTTCAAGGCAGAAGAGGTATAATATCGTAAACTCTCATTATATCTGCGAAGGGATGCTTCCAGTTCGAGTGTCTTATTTCTTAACTCCCGGATGTTGGCGTCTGCCTGTATTTGCGCTGAAGTGGCAGTTAGCCATGCCTGCTTCACTTTGCTCTTTTGTGGCAGGAAGTAGATGGGGAAAGAAACCCCGATCATCCAGGCATTCAGATTCTTAAGTGGGAGAATGTCCTGACGTGTATACCCCACACTGATTTCAGGAAAGAAATGGCTCTGCTCTACATGGAGCATTGCTTTCGCTTCATCTGCCTGGCTTTGAAAGTAAGCAGTATGTGCTCCCGATAGGTTTCCATCCGAAATGCCGGTATAGAATAAGGATAAAGTGGAATCTACCGGAACAATGGGATCGTTGGAGTAGCAACTCCATTGAAAACGTGCCAATGCCATTTTCTCTTCTTCTTTTGCTTGGAACCAGCGGTTATGCAGATCGGCAGCTATGGTGGTCATCATATTTTTTTCGAGCAAGGTAATCTCTCCTTGTTGGTATCGTAATTCTCCGATGCGCTGCAGCTCTTCTGCCATTTTATCCTGATCCCGATACATTGAGCAGAGATTAGTGGCATATTGGTAGTAGGCCCACGCCCTTTTCACTTCTGCTGTGATTTCTTTCTCTACCATCTGCCGATAATAGGTGTTCGTTTTTACCTGACGGTTGACTAACGCATTCTTGTAGAATGGCGTTAGAAGGGAGCCCAGGCTTTGCTCGAAAGCCAGTTCCTTGTCTTTTTTGTTTTCTCCGTTAAGTTGACCCCAGGAATAGCTGAACGAGGTAGGCGTTGCTTCTATCACTTCTCCGCGAGTGGCTTTGGCTTGTTGAATAGCATTATTGGCTATTTTCAGGCGAGGATGATTTTGTTTGGCTATTTCTATCGCCTGTTCGAGACTAACAGTTTGTGTCTGTTGAGCGGAAACGAACGCGGGAAGAAATAAGAACAGGAGAAACAATTCCCCGAAAGGCCGGTGCAGTTTGATTCCCGGACGTCTCCAGGTAGCAAATGAATTTACAATTTTGTAAAACACCGGAATGATGAGTAAAGTCAGTACGGTAGAAATAATCAAGCCACCGATGACCACTGTTGCCAACGGACGTTGTACTTCTGCGCCGGCTGAAGTGGCTATTGCCATCGGGACGAATCCCAAAGATGCAACCAGTCCTGTCAGGAATACAGGACGGAGCAAGTGTGGAGTCCCTCTTTTGATAATCTGGTTTGTAGTCATGGAATAGGTATTTTGTTTACGAAGTTCGTTGAAGTGATTTACCATCAGGATACCATTCAATACTGCTACCCCGAACAAAGCAATGAATCCTACTCCGGCCGATATGCTAAACGGGAGCCCGCGTAGCCAAAGTGCGGCGATACCACCGATGAGCGATAGGGGGACGGTTGAGAATACCATCAGGGTATAGGTGATGTTCTTGAATGCGAAGAACAGAATCAACAGAATAAGCATTAATGCCACTGGGATGACCACCAGTAAGGTATTGATGGCATTTTGCAAGTTTTCGAACTGGCCGCCGTATTCGAAGTAATATCCCGGCTTCAGTTTGATGTTCTTGTCCAGTGTCTCTTGAATATTGGCGACAACTTGCTGGATGTCTGCGTCACGCACATTGACACCGATGACGATGCGCCGTTTGGTTGCATCCCGATTGATTTGCAGTGGCCCACTGACAAGGTCGATGCTTGCTACCTCTCCAACAGGAATTTGAATTCCTTCCGAAGTGCGTACAAACAACTTATCAAGATTCAAGTCGGCCACTTTCTCCTGGTCAAGCCGTACCACGAGATCGAATCTCCGTTCGTTTTCAAAGACTACACCTGTTGACTCTCCGGCATAGGCAGTTCGGATAATGGTGTTAAGCTCTTGTATGTTGATGCCGTAACGGGCTATTTTGCTACGGTTGTATTTCACTACCAATTGGGGTAATCCCATCGTCTGCTCAACGATGACATCCGCTGCTCCCGGCACTTTTTCTACAAAGGTAGCTGCTTCTTTGGCTCTTTCATATAATTCGTGCGTGTCTTCTCCATATAGTTTGATGGCAATATCTGCTTTTGCTCCCGTCATCAGCTCGTTGAAGCGAAGCTGTATCGGTTGCGAGAAGTTGAATTCGGCACGTTCAGAGAGCGGAGCAAGTGCATCTTTCATTTTATCCACCATTTCTGCACGGCTTCCGGCACTTGTCCATTCTTTGAATGGTTTCATGATAATCATCACATCAGCATCTTCCACTGCCATCGGGTCAGTGGGAACTTCCGCCGTTCCTATTTTGGCTACCACGTGTTTGATTTCAGGGAATTTATCCATTAATGCTTTCTCTGCCAAGCGGGAAACTTCGATACTTTCGGTCAGCGAACTTCCTGCGGGTAGTGTCATTTGCATGGCAAAATCACCTTCGTCCAAAGTGGGAATGAACTCTGCTCCCAGGCGGGTAAAGAGAAAAAGTGAACCGATCAGCGCGGAGAAGGCTATGATGACGGTACGCCATTTGTAACGAAGACAGGCGCGCAGGGTGTGCTGGTAGATCTTGTTCAGTTTCTCGAAGAAGCGGTCGGCAAGGGTGGGTTTCACAACAATGGTATGCTTCAGAAAGAGGGAGGCCATCATAGGAACATAAGTCAGTGAGAGAATTAAGGCTCCGATAATGCAGAACACAAGTGTTTTTGCCATGGGGGTGAAGTATTTCCCTTCAATCCCGTTCAATGTAAGGATGGGGAAGAAGACGATAAGGATAATCAACACTGCAAAAGTGGCCGAACGTGTAACGCCGGAAGCTCCTTTTTCCACTTCTTTGTCCATCTCTTTGCGGGTCAGTGTGCGGCCTCGGAATTGTTTTCCGTAAATGTGGGCGAGGATACCTTCCAATATAACGATAGAGCCATCTACTACAATACCAAAGTCAATGGCACCGAGACTCATTAGATTGGCGGTGACATTGAATACACGCATCATGATAAAAGCGAAAAGCATTGCCAGCGGGATGACGGATGCGACAATCAGTCCGGCACGGAGGTTGCCGAGGAAGAGGATGAGTACAAGGAAGACGATAACCGCTCCTTCAATCAGGTTGTTGACAACCGTAGAGATGTTCCGGTTTACCAGTTCCGAACGGTTCAAGTAAGGTTCTATACTGACTCCTTCGGGTAATAGCTGCTGTATTTTTTCTACCCGTTTTTCGAGTTCTTGAGTCACTACATTTGCGTTGGCACCTTTCAGCATCATGGCAATTCCGCCGACACACTCGCCCTCACCATCCTTTGTCATGGCACCGAAACGCTTTGGAGAACCGAAGCGGACAACTCCTACATCACTGATATGTACCGGAATCCCATTCCGGTTGGTCACTACAATCTGTTCAATATCCTTGATGCGGGTAATCATACCTTCCGACCGGATATAGTAGGCGTTCTTTATCTTCTCAATGTAGCTTCCGCCGGTATTTTGGTTGTTGCTGCTAAGTGCTTCGAACACCTCGCCGATAGTGATATTCAAAGAGAACAGGGCGTCCGGATCAACGGCTACTTCATATTGTTTCAGGTAGCCGCCGAAACTATTGATTTCTACTATACCGGGTATACCGGACAACTGACGTTTCACCATCCAATCTTGAATGGTGCGGAGTTCCATTGCGTCATATTTCTTTTCATATCCGGGAGCTACCTTCAATATATACTGGTAAATCTCTCCCAGACCGGTGGTGATGGGCATCATCTCCGGTGTTCCGAGTTCGGAGGGAATCTCGCTTGTTACGCTTTGTATTTGTTCATTTATCAACTGCCGTGCATCGAGTGTGGGGACACTTTCTTTAAAAACGACCGTTACGACCGATAGCCCGAAGCGGCTGACAGAACGGATGTCTTCGACATTCATAATATTGCTCATCGCTATTTCGATAGGCATAGTGATGAGTTGTTCCACCTCTTGTGGCGCGAGTGTAGGGGATACGGTCACTATTTGTACCTGATTATTGGTAATGTCGGGCACGGCATCGATAGGTAGTGTCAGCATCGCATAGATACCTCCGATAAACAGGAAGAGAGTAGTGAGTCCTACAAATAGTTTCTTCTTGATTGAAAAACGTACAATAGCTGTAAACATGACTTTCGTTGTATTATTATTTCACAGTACAAAATTACTGCCTATCTTCATCCGTTATCACTAAAAATAAATGAAGCGGAAAGATTGTGGGGTGAAGTGACGGATTGGGGAATTGAAAGATGTAAAATCATAGTTCTTGTTTCACTGCTGAACAAACATTTCTTTCAGTTTACTCGTTTAATATAAAAACAAACTAAATGTATATTCAGCATGAAAACATTCGTCTTGATGATGGTAAGCCTGTTGTTTGCAATTTCTTCGGAAGCGCAAAACAAGTCTTTTTATGATTTTACAGTGAAAACTATTGATGGTAAGGACTTTTCTCTTTCTTCACTGAAAGGTAAGAAAGTGCTGGTAGTCAACGTGGCATCTAAGTGTGGGCTGACGCCCCAGTATGCCCAACTGGAAAAACTATATGAGAAATATAAAGAAAAAGACTTTGTTGTTATCGGTTTTCCGGCGAATAACTTTATGGGACAAGAACCGGGTAGTAATGAAGAAATAGCCAAGTTCTGTTCTTTGAACTATGATGTTACTTTTCCGATGATGGCTAAGATTTCCGTTAAAGGAAAAGATATGGCTCCTCTTTATCAATGGTTGACGGAGAAAAAACAGAATGGAAAAGAAAACGCACCGGTTCAGTGGAATTTTCAGAAGTTTATGATTGATGAGAACGGACATTGGGCGGGAGTTGTGTCTCCGAAAGAAAGTCCGTTCTCTGAAAAGATTATTACTTGGATAGAGAAGGAATAAGAGAGACTTTTTTCAGCTCTTCTTCGAAGTTGGGAGTGAAGATTCCTTTACCCAGATTTTCTTTTATTTCTTCGATCTTCCAAAATCGTCCACCGTCCAGTTCGTCGCTGGGATGGATTTCTTCCTCATAAACGATTTTGTGGACAAAAACAAGCTCTTTTTCACGGCTGGATTCAAAAACATAACTGGTGAGAAGCTCGGGAGTGAAGTCTGTGATGCCTAATTCTTCACGGACTTCTCTCTTTAGGGCGATTTCTACGCTTTCGCCCAAATCAATATGTCCGCCCACAGCCGTATCCCATTTCCCCGGTTGAATGTCTTTCCATTCGGGGCGTTTCTGTAAGTAGATGTCTCCTTGGGCATTGAATACGTGAAGGTGAACCACCGGATGAAGCAGTTTGCTACCGCTGTGACATTCTCCGCGAGTGGCGGCTCCGGTGATATTTCCCTGTTCGTCTACGATAGGGAACATTTCCTGGTTATTATCGCTTGGCATAGTGTCTTTTATATTGCGTAAAATCTTTCAGAGAGGAGAATATCTTATGGTATTAATAAAGAAGAATCTCCATAACTTAGGAATCGGAAATCATGCGCCAGTGCATAATCATAAATAGTGTGCCAATTCCCTTTTACAAAAGCTGAAACCAAAAGCAGCAAGGTACTTTGCGGCTGATGGAAATTAGTAACCATCGCTTTCACTATTTTATAATTGTATCCCGGTGCTATGATAATCTGTGTACTGGTGTGAAGGGTTTCCAAAGCATTCCTGTCGAGATATCCTAATATCTTTTGCAGCGCAACAACGGGAGGAATCTGGTCGTACTTTTCATAAGGCTGCCATTGTTTGACACGTAGTTCTTCTTCCGTAGCATACGGATTTTCAGCCAATGTAACTCCAATGTGATACAGGCTTTCCAGAGTCCGTACAGAAGTAGTCCCTACTGCAATAGCACAACCGTCGTGGTCAATCAGTTTTTTGATGGTACTCCGATTGACCGATATATATTCCGTGTGCATCTCGTGACCTTCGATTTCTTCACTTTTTACAGGTTTGAATGTGCCTGCTCCTACATGTAGAGTTAATTCTTCAAGATCGATCCCTTTTTCTTGAAGAGCATCCAATACTCGTGGAGTAAAATGTAATCCCGCCGTAGGCGCAGCTACCGAACCTTTAATCTTAGAATAAACAGTCTGATAAGTCTCCTTGTCACTTTCTTCCGTATCCCGGTTTAAGTAAGGAGGAATAGGAAGTTCTCCGAATACTTCAAGGATATCGGCAAACGTCACTTCCGGATTATCCCATGCAAAATCTACCCAATGGCTGGTTCCTTTACATTCTCCTCGGGTAGCGGTCAGAGTAATAGGGAATCCTTTGACGGTCATTTCGCGTTTCAACTGTCCGTCTTTCCATTTCTTCAGATTGCCGATCATGCAAAGCCAGGCGGCATGTGCTGTCTGTTGGAAATTTAAGACATAATCGTTTGGCTGGATCGGTTCAAGACAAAACACTTCGATCAGTGCTCCCGTCTCTTTTCGAAAATGGAGGCGTGCCTGAATGACTTTTGTATTATTGAATATCATCAGGCTGCCTTGTGGCAGATATTCCGGCAAAGACGTGAAAACATCTTCACTAACTTCTCCACGACGGTATATTAAGAGTTTGGACTGGTCGCGGGTAGGCAACGGGAATTTAGCAATACGTTCATCCAAAAGAGGATAACTGTATTCACTGATATGGATATGTCTAGGATCTTCTTTCATTGTTTTCTAAAATAAAAAGAGGTTAGAACCCATTCGGTTTCTAACCTCTTTAACCAGTCGGGGTGACTGGATTCGAACCAGCGACCACACGCCCCCCAGACGCGTACTCTAACCGGGCTGAGCTACACCCCGAATTGCGGATGCAAAAGTACAGATTAATTTTTAATTAGCAAATAATCCGTTGATTTTTCTAGTATGAATTGTGCCGATTTATAGCTATTATTCTGATTATTAGTCTTTCTTGTGAACATACAAATCTTTATTTCAATGAGTTAGTAGTTTTTTTGATTGCCTCTTATGTGATATAAAAGTACATTTCTTTAATTTTGCTTGAATTAGAAAACAATCTGCTTATTTTTCATTTGAAAGCATTAATCCTTTTCCTGTCCTAAAAACACTATAAAAAACAGGTCAGTCTATAATAAAACGAAATAGGAAAATGATAAATGAACTAACAATCAGATAGTTTGTTTATAAATTAATGCAAATAAAAGGTGTTTGACTTCCTTAGTATGATACTATATTTCCATTTTTGGTGCGTGGTAAATTAGGAAGTTATACATTTGTAAAAAGACTTAGTTTAGAAAGGTGTTAAATGTTAGACATTAAAAATAGAGAGACATTAGAGATATACGTCCTGGGTGACGATTTTAAATTTTATCAAAATCTGAAGTATCTTCCTTTGACTTCTTATCCTTCTAATAATCAATCAGCTTTGATTATATATTGTTTAGGTGGAAAGGCCAAAATTACAGTGCATGAAGATGTACATTGGATACAACCGGAGGAATTGATTATATTATTACCCGGACAATTTGTCTCATTTAGTGAGCCAAGTGAAGATTTCTCGACCGTTACGATGGTTATATCTACTTCACTGTTTAGTGATGCGTTAAGTGGTGTGCCCAGATTTTCTCCGCATTTCTTTTTCTACATGCGGACTCATTACTGGTATCCGCAGTCAGAACGAGATATTCCCCGGATATATAATTATCTGGGTATGATAAAAGATAAAGTTACCTCTCAAGATATATATAGACGGGAGCTGATTATTCATTTGTTGAGGTATCTGTATCTGGAACCAGGGCAGACGCATTAAAAATTATTTTCCTGTAAAAGTTGTGACAAA
>NZ_QTMW01000028.1:0-70814 GCF_003604005.1 Bacteroides sp. OF03-11BH
GGAAACCTACCATAGAAATATGATAAGGCGCTGGGTGCTTAGCCTACCCGTATGTAATCCGCACCGTCCCTTGTTTCTTTGTGTAGCACGATGCTTCCTCTTTGTTTCTGAACCTTATCCATGTCGCTGAATTTTGCTTCGCTCCAAAGATAAGATAAAAATACCATTATTTGAACATCTGTTCAAAAATAATCGAGGTTAAAAAAACAAAAGAGTATCAGGCTTTAAGCAGCGAATAGATATGGCGAAAATTTTCTGCCAGTTCGTCCACGTTCAAACCGTTTAGAAATGCTTGTTCGTATGACAGTCCTAAAAACATTTGCCGGAACATGATAGCCGTTTTCTTCACGTCCGTGTTGCTCCTGATTTCCCCGCTTTCTTTTGCCTTCTGTATGACTTTCTCCCATAGGTCATAGTCTTGTCGGTAGATTTTCTCAATTTTCTGCCTGATGCCCGGATAGTACATACGCACTTGTGACAGAAAGTGAAAGTAGTAGAAGTTAGGACTACAATCATGCGGGCTGCTATTATCACCAATCAGTTCAACAATCCTTTTCATGGAAGCGGCTACCCCCGCCACGTATTGCCCGATGAACTCCGCCAACGTATCGGCAGGAGCGGCAAACTTGTTTTCCGGTTCGTGCATTTGCAACACGTATTTGTCCGCCACAGCCATGAATAAATCCAGCTTGTGCGGAAAATAATAAACGATACCCGTTTTTGTCACCCCGCAGGCTTTGGCAAGCGTGATGATGCTTGCTTTCTCGTAGTTCATCCTGACAAATACGCCGAACGCTTTATCTATTACTTCTTCACGGTTAGTTATTATCATACACGTTTGTTTTTAATCGGTTACGAAGATACGGATTTTGTTTTAAGCATTTGTACCCCAGTGCTTTTTTTTAGTGCAAGGTGCAAGTATATATTTATATATATAGCTTGCACCTTGCACTAACCCAAAAATATTTATTATCAGATATTTGCGAGTTTCAAAAGAAAGCCGTATCTTTGAACTCGAAAGTTAGGCAGACAAACAGCGGTCAAAGTTGGACAAGCCCAACATCTGAAAATCGTTACTGTTTCGTTACCTATTTGAAATTTTGAAAGCAAAGTAGCTGAAATATAAGCGGTTAGAGTTATAGGTTCAAAACCCTGTCTCTCCGCTGAACTAACCGGACAATACCGGACAGTAAGCAGACAAGTCCCACAAATTCAATGATTTGTGGGACTTTTTTTATTCCCTTGTGTCTGCCTTAAAGTACACCTTTTCGCCCCTAAAAGACAAAGTTCATAACCTAACTCGTACCCCCGACAAACAAAAACGGAAAGGGGGTACAGATTGTCCGAAATTGGCGAAGTCCTGTCGTTATTTGGCTTGCCTGCATAGAACTCATTTTTAGAGAATTACAATAGTTTTGCAACTTAAAAAGTGAGTTATGAAATCGACATTCAACATTTGCTTTTACGCAAAGAAAGACAAGCAGAAAGCCAACGGTGCGTACCCCCTTTTTGCCCGTATCACAGTGGACGGCGTGGCGAGCCGTTTTAACACCAAGCTGGACGTGCTACCCTCTATTTGGGACGGTAAAATGGGCAAGGCTACCGGACGTACTTCGGAAGCCAGCCGCATAAACCGTATGCTGGATGATATAAACGCATCCTTGAACACCATTTACCACGAAATGCAGCGGAGTGACAACTACGTGACCGCAGAGAAAGTGAAGAACGAGTTTTTAGGTCATAGTGAGAGCCACGAAACAATCCTTACCCTGTTCCAAAAGCACAATGACGATGTGAAGCAGTTGGTCGGCATATCCAAGACGATAGCAACTTACCGAAAGTATGAAGTCACTCGCCGCCACCTTGCCGAGTTCATTCAAAGCAAGTACACCGTATCGGACATATCCATTAAGGAGATTACCCTGATGTTCATTACCGATTTTGAGTTGTATTTGCGTACCGCCTGCAAGTGCGGCTACAACACCACCGCCAAGTTCATGCAGTTCTTCAAGCGTATCATCATCATTGCCCGCAACAATGGCATACTGGTGAACGACCCGTTCGCCAATTATAAAATCCGGCTGGAAAAAGTGGACAGGGGTTATCTGACAGAGGACGAGATTAAAATTATCCTTAAAAAGAAAATGGTTTCCGAGCGGCTGGAACACGTCAGGGACTTGTTCATCTTTGCCTGCTTCACCGGGCTTGCCTATATAGATGTAGCCGGGCTTACGCAAGATAATATACGCAAATCCTTTGACGGCAACCTTTGGATAATGACAAAGCGGCAAAAGACGAATACGGATGTTAATGTTCCTCTGCTGGATATTCCCAAGATGATTTTGAAGAAGTACAAGGGCAAGTTACCGAATGGCAAGATACTTCCCGTAATCAGCAATCAGAAGCTAAACGCCTACTTGAAAGAGATTGCCGATGTATGCGGTATTAAAAAGAACTTGACATTTCACCTTGCCCGGCACACGTTCGCAACGACTACCACGCTGTCAAAGGGCGTACCCATTGAAACGGTGTCCAAGATGCTGGGACACACCAATATCGAAACAACCCAAATCTATGCCCGCATCACCAACAGCAAGATAGGCAGCGATATGCAGGGGCTTGACAAGAAGTTTGTCGGCATCGAGAAGATTTACAAGGAAGTCGCTATGTAATCTTGATTGTTGGGAACTGGTCACAAATTGTGACCAGTCCTTACTATTATTCCAACATTACTAAATCTCCTAAAATATACGATTATGGACTTACAGATTATCCAAAACAAAATTTTTGAAGTCAGAGGTTGCCGAGTGATGCTTGATTTGCATTTGGCAGAACTCTATCAAGTGGAAACACGAGCTTTGAAACAAGCGGTCAAACGTAACATAGACCGCTTCCCCAGTGATTTCATGTTTGAGTTGAACAAAGACGAGTGGTTAGAACTTATCACAAATTGTGATAAGTTCCCTGACAACATCCGTCACACGCCCACCCCGCCTATGGCTTTCACCGAACAGGGGGTAGCCATGCTTTCTTCGGTTCTCCGTTCCAAAGTAGCCATAGAAGTAAACATTTCAATCATGCGGGCTTTTGTCCTCATGCGCCAAATGGTAATCGGCTACGAGGAACTATTAAAGCGAATCGAGGAACTGGAGGTAAGCACCGATGCGCAGTTCAATGAACTGTACCACGCTCTTACCCAGCTTTTTAGCCAGTCGAAACAACAGAAAGAACGCCGTCCGGTAGGTTTCGTTACCTATGAGCGTTCCGGTAACAAATAGGTAACGATTCCGGTAACAAAATCCTACCTAACAAACTATATCCCAATAAAGTACATTCTTCCACCTTGCGGGCAGTCCACCGACTACCCGCATTTTTTATATCCTTTTCCAACTGGCACATTCCCCGAAACGCCAGCCGTGCGTGGCATGGCTGACTGTATTTCGTGAAAAGAGCCGTTGGAACCCCGCACAAGCGTATTGCAAGCAAGCTCACAACACCCTTGCCTTTCCCGCCCGCATAGAGTGTTCCCTAAAAGACGAAAGAGGACGGGCACTTTTCCCCAGTTTCCCTAAATGTAAATCTTCCTCTTACGCAGTCCCTCAGCCGGGACAGTCGTTTTAATCATTTCAATAGGCAAAGGTAGTTACGTGTTCTTCACGATTTTGCAAGGTCGAGCCGTTCCGGTTTGGCGAAAAAATCTTCCCTGCCTTGCGAGGTATTTTTTGCCCAAAACCTTGCAAACTCTAAACACTACCCTTTTACGCCTATGTGAAACGAAAACGACCGACCCGACCGGAAGACGCATAAAAAAAAGTCGGATTTACGGGAAACAGGAAAAAAGTTCAGTGAAACTTCAACTCCCTCACCTCTTGAATCCGCATAAAATCAAAAAACTTAAAAATTACAGCAATATGGAAGCAAAGGTATTATCGGAAGCAAAAGTTTATGTAGGCACTTACGGCAAGTATAACAACGGTTCATTGTCCGGCGCATGGCTCGACCTGTCGAACTATTCGGACAAGGAAGAATTTTACGAAGCCTGCCGGGAACTGCACAAGGACGAGGAAGATGCGGAATATATGTTTCAAGACTGGGAGAACGTGCCGGAGGGCTTAATCGGCGAAAGCTGGATTTCTGAAAACTTCTTTGCCTTGCGTGATGCGGTGGAGGATTTGGACGACACCGAGCAGGAAGCCTTTTTCGTGTGGTGCAACTACAAAAGCCATGATTTGGGCGAAGAAGATGCGGACGACCTTGTACGTGATTTCCGGGACGAGTATCGGGGTCAATATGACGATGAAGAAGATTTCGCCTATGAAATTATAGAAGAATGTTACGACCTGCCGGAGTTCGCAAAGACCTATTTCGATTATGAAAAGTTTGCCCGTGACCTGTTTATGTGCGATTACTGGTTTGATGACGGTTTTGTGTTCCGTGCGGCATAACAACCAATCCGGGCAGGATGTCAAAGCCCTGCCCGCTAAAAACAACCAAGTTTATAACCATAAAAAATAATACATCATGCAGTCACTTAACAAAAACGGGGTGAGCATCACCCAAGCACCGGGAGAAGAAAAGTTCGTGAAATGCCGTTTAGGGGCTTTCAAGGGACAGATTTATTATCAATATGACTACCGTCATACCGATATGGAACTTTTCAGCACGGTAGCCAAAACGCTGGACGAGTGCCGCCGCAGGCGTGACGGGTGGATAGCGAAAAAAGAACGGAGTAATAAATAAGTAAATTTCAGGGACATGAAAACGACAGAAGTAAACAAGGAGCTTATCGGCAAGCGTTGCGAGTGTATTTTACGGGTTTAATGGTAACGGGCGTTATCGAGGACACAGAAGAAAACGAACACACCATAGAGGTAAAAGTCCGTTTCGACCATCCGCACCAGTGGGGCGATGATTTGTATAATGATGTGTGGGCGTGGGGGCGCAAAATTGACGAGTTCGGCACGTTGCACTATTTGCAACTGCTGGAGGATAAACCGGACTTTCAGATAATGACGGTAGTTTTCGGCGAGCCAATCAGCCGGATAGACCGCAGTGTTTTTGAAGATGTGGACATGTGGGGTGTCTGTTCCCTGCAAGGCTGGGTAAACAGCTACGAGAGTGTCCGGTTTGTAGCCATAGACGACCATACGGCAATCATCACGGGTGAATATAACATGGAACAGGTAAAAGTGTGGTTAGAGAAATACACGTCCATAAAGAGCCTTAAAAGCAGTTGATAGAGAACGGCGGCTGTTTGCCGCCGCTACTTTCTTTCGTGAGTGCCGGAAAATAAAGTAGCAAAGAAACCCATTTATAATCTGTTGAATAGATAATTATTGTATTTTTGCAAAAAAATGATAGGACATAATGAAAAATATACTGGAGTTATCAACAATTAAAGCGTTGGATTACTTTTTACAACCTACAAATTATAGTACGCTATCGCTACCTATATATTTTAGTTTTGATAAGATTCTGAAATTTGTGAAAGATAAGGTTGGGAAAAAAGACTTTAGTCAATGTTTAAAAGATATTAGAAAACTTCCATCCGATTATGAAAATGTAAATTATGACTTTTTAGTAAATAAGGATGGACGTTATGCCTATAGACCACTACAATTAGCAAATCCATTCTTGTATTATTTTTTAGCTCGAGAAATAACCAAACCTAAAAATTGGAAATTTCTCAAACAAAGATTTGCAGATTTTAAGAAAGATAGTATTGAAGTTGTAAGCATACCGATGTTAAAAGAGAAAAAAGATAAAAGTGTGATGGCAACTACAATTAAATCTTGGTGGGAACATATAGAACAAAGGTCTATAGAACTTTCTTTAGAATATAAGTATATTTTTATTACTGACATTACGAATTGCTATGGTTCTATTTATACTCATTCTATAGCATGGGCTTTGCATGGAATAGATTATGCAAAATCACATAGACAAGAAGACAATTTAGGCAATAATATAGACAAATACATTATGGGGATGCAATATGCTCAGACGAATGGCATACCTCAAGGTGGAGTCTTATTTGACTTTATTGCAGAGATGGTATTAGGTTACTCTGATTTATTGCTGTATGAGGAACTACAAAGAATGGGAATTACTCATTACAAAATATTGCGATACCGTGATGATTATAGGATATTTAGTAATAGTAAGGAAGAACTTGAAAAAATAGCAATGACCCTTCAAATTACTCTTGCAAAATTGAATTTTCAGTTGAACAGTTCAAAAACAAAATTGTGTGAAGATATTATAGAAAGTTCTGTTAAAGCAGATAAATTATTTTATATAGCCAATCTTCCTATTTACAAGGGGGAAGAAACTGTATTCAACACACTACAACAGGAACTTCTTTATATATTGTGTCTATCAAAACAATATCCCAACTCTGGTACAATATCCAAATTATTAACTATATTCTTAAAACGTATTTCTGCAATAGACAACTTGTCGGAAAATGTAGGAGTTCTATCAGCCATAGTAGTAGAAATAGCGATGAACAGTCCTAAGGTCTATAGTTTAACTGTTTCTATTATCAGCAATCTAATTAATCATTTGGACACTACTGACAAAAGAGAAACTATGGCTAAAAATATTTGCAATAAATTCTCCCGTTTGCCGAATATTGGATATTTACAATTATGGATGCAACGAATAACTTTCCAAATGAATACTTCAATGGGCTATACAGAACCTTTGTGTGAAATAGTAGAGAATAAGCCAAATGTACAGATATGGAATAATGAATGGCTAAAGGATGAATATACAGCAGAGTTTCCATTATATAGTATGTGTACTAATTGGCTTAGAGATACATTTACTCCTATTATAAATATAGATGAAGTTTCTATCTTTGATTATTGATAACAGAATAAGCCAATGTTTTTCATTGGCTTATTCTGTTTATATTCTCATTATTCAGCATCACTGCTATCATTATTGAACGAGAACGAAAGCTGTTGCATCTGTCCAAAGCTATCAATTACATAAATGTCAATCGTCTGCTGGTCTGTCGATGCCGAAGTGTAGTAGAGCCGGAACGTTTCTTTTTCCAGCGGGTAAAGGTCATTGGGCAGGAACACCGTGCCGTTATCCATTTCCAGCTTCCCTTTGCCGTCCGGCTGGAAGTACCTGATTTGATAGGTAGTCGGCTGGTAATAGCCGCCACGCACCAGTTGGCAGCGTATTTCGGCGGTTTCCCCGACTTTCAGCCTTTTGGGTACTGGCAGTGTTTCGATGCTGAACGGGTACGCCTGCTGAATATCCAAGTTGTCATTACAGGCGGTGACAAGCACGAGGGCGGCCACGATGCAGCAGCCCATGATGATTTTATACATTACATTCTTCATATACATTATTATATAGCGGTCAGTTGATAATGAATTTCAGTCCCACAGATACCTGTGTGTGGAACTTGCCGATGTCCGAGCCGAACAATGCCCGTTCCCTTGCGTTCAGTAGCAGAGCCACTCGGTCGGTCAGGTAGGCTTCCAGTTCCAGTGTCAGCGCACCCCCGTAAATGAAGTAGTCCTTATCCAGCAAGGTAGAGCCGTCCGGCAAGAGCTTTTCGCTTCGGTTGCTCGTTTCATACCCGGCGAGTGCCGACAATCCCAATGAAAGGAAAAAGGTCTTTCGCCTGTCCGATAGGAATTTCAGGTAATAGCCGCCCTCTGCGGTGAACTGTTCTACGGGTATCTGCATATCCTTGTAGTCATACTTCTTGTGCAGGTACTCCCCGCCAATCACCCAGCGGTTGGCGTTCTTGGTATAAACGCTGTATGCCGCCCCGATGTGGTAGGCAAAATCTGTGTTATCATTCCAGTGTACCCCGTCCGCCATACCAGCCGTGACCTGCAAGCCTTTCATGCCCGGCAGGTATCTTTGTGCGTGTGCCTGAAACGAGGTCAGGCACAGCACAAAGAGTATTCCGATAAATAGAAACCGTTTCATCCCTATTTGATTTTTAGTTCGTTAATCACTTCTGCGTTCACGATGTCGGCGTTCTCCACCCGGATAACCTGATGCCGCCCGCCGTTCTTCTCGTAGAGTTCCACCAGCAGCAGCTTGTCGTCAGGAATGGTGAACTTCGGCAGGGCGTACACCGTGCGGACGGTCGATTTCCCGGCAATCTCTATCACTTCGTTGTAGCTGCGTACCGCATCCAACACCGTTTCCTGAATAGCCGTGCGCTTGGGCACTTTCTTATCGACTATCTTAAACTTGATGAAGTCGGTATCGAAAGGCACGTTGGAACTGTTCTTTGTCTGCGTGTGTACATAGAGCATCCCGTTATAGGTGTAAATCCCCTTGATTAAGAACTGTATGCCGAAACGCTTGCTACCCAAGTGGCGCACTTTCCGGTCATTGTTCTTGTAGATGCTCCGCATTATCAGTTTCACCAGCAGCGGGCTTTCATTACCTAATTCCCGGAAATAGATGTTCATGCGGGTATGCGAAAAGTCGCTGGTGTCCTCGTTCTCCAAGAAGTCTTTCATTTCGATGTTGAGCATTTCCGGTTCACGGGCGTACTTGGCGTTGAATGAAAAGAAACTGCCGTCCTCGCAGATAACGGAGAAGTTCGTTTCGCCCGGAAAACCCTCTGTCGTGGCTTTCACCCGGATAACGTTCTCCGCACCGTCCGCCTTTCCCGCTATGATGTGGTTGCTTCCCAAATCGACATAGCGGACGGCGGCGGGGAAGATGATATGCACCGTCTTGGCAAAGGTCACTTCCACGCCATAGGGTGTAACCATTTGGCGGTACGGGAGTTTCCGGGTAATCCCCCGGTACAAGTTGTTGCCAGCCGCATACTTTACGGTGTCAGTGGTTTGTGCGTTTGCCGCACACACGCCCAGCAAGAGGGCGAACATTACAAAAATCTGTTTCATCGTTAATTGAAATTTTTACATAAATCTTGCTGCATTCGGCATAGCCCAAACAAGTTTGGCTCTGCTCTCATTGGCAAAGATTCTGTGGTTGATAAAATGGTTATTGTTGTTTGGCATACAGCATGACTTTATAGCCTGCTTTCAGCTTCACTTTCACGGTTCGGAACTTCTTGGCGAGGGAGCCGGACGTTCCTTGCAGCAATCCCCTTGTCACGTCCATAGCCACCTGCTGCCCGGCACTTTGGGCAAAGGAAATGCTTGTTCCCAGCCCGCTTCCGATATTCGCCATTGCTTCGTTGAACGCTTCCTGCTCCATAGAGGACGGGACGGAAAGCCCCTTTTGCCCGTCCGTGTCGAACACTGCGAGTTCCACCGGGATGATGTTGCCAGCGTACTCAATCGAGGACACCAGTATGTCGAGCCGTTCGCCCTGCACTTTTGCCGTCCCCGCCACAAGGGTATTCTTCGGCACGACTATGTTTCCCGCCTGCATGGGTTCAAGCAGCCGGAGTTTCACCGCCTGCCCGTCCGTCAGCGTTTGGTCTTGGTGGATGCAGGCGGCTATCGTGTTCCTGCCCATAGCGTAGCCCGTGCCTACCGCCGTGTTGAAGCCGCAGTTTCGTGGCTGGCTGTAAGCCCGGATGAAGTCTGCATCGCTCATGGGTTGCTGCAATCCCGATACGGTTGTTTCCCGGATTGCCTGCACGGGCTGGGCTTGCGGCATTTGGGTGACAGTCCTGGCAACAGGCACTTGTGCCATTTGTCCGTTTTGCCCTCCGTCACCCATGTACTTTGCCGCCAGCTCGTAGGACTTTTCAAGTAAAGCCATTTGGTCGTCAGCGGTGGGTGTGGCGTTCTGCTGTTGTTGCAGTCGGTCGGTCAGTTCCGCCACCTGCCGCTTCAAGTCCTCTTTTTCCTCGTCCACCGCCGGGGTTTCGTAGAACGTGCTTAACTGGCGGTTGATGTCCCGGTAAGCCGCCCGTGAAGAAGCACCGCCGCCCCTTTGTGGCTTCGCATCTTCTTCCGGCATCAGGTCGATTTCCGCTTGTGGTTCTTCCGTTTCATCGTCCCCCGTGAAACCGAAGTCCTGCAAGGATTGTATCTTGTCCTGCTGTTTGCGGTTCAGCATCGCTTGTTCGTAAGCCTTTTGCTTGTCGGCTATAATCCCGTCCTCTGCGGGCAGGGGTATGTCGGCATTGAAGCCGCCCACGCTCTCCACATTCACGTCCTCTTTGCCGGAGGGGGCGAATATCAGGTACATGCACCCGGCAAAGGCAAGGAACATCAGCGGGAAGACTATCATTTTCCTGCGCTGCTGCACCTGCTGCGGGGTAAGTTCCCGTTTGGGTTTATCTTCCTTTTTCGGCTTCCCGTCCGCCTGCGGTACGGTCGTGCCGTTCTCATTCTTCTGTACTTCTTCCATATTCCGGTCTGTTTAAGGGGTTGATACTGTTGATTGTGTCATTGCCTTGCAATGGCAGTTGTTTGATATGTTCTATTTGCAGCCGCCTGCCGTCCCGTTTCCCGATATTGTAGATTGATGAAACGGTGATGTAGATAGACAAGCCGCCGAAAAAGAAGAACATCACGAGGATAACCGCCAGCCTTTTGCCCGGCGTAATCCGTCCGCACATTCGGCGTAGGCAGTCGTCCGCCCAGTCCTGCACCTTTTCGATGTAGTTTCGTATTCTCTCCATAAGGCTACCTCTTGACGGTTTGCAAATCCTTGTTCTCGGTAATGGTGAACGCTTCGATGATGAAGCCGTGCGGGTTGTTGTCGCTCCGTGTGGCGTTGAGCAACCGGCACGAGGTCACAAGGCTTCTGACCGTCAGGCTGCTTTCCCGGACAATCAACTGGCGGGCGTAGGTGTTCACCTTGTAGGGGTACTGGTCGAAGTCGCACTTCACGCTGTCAATCTCCACCGTCTGCGTGACGTTTCCGGAAATCACCCGGTTGTAGTAGCCCTTTTCCGCCAAGTCCTTGTAATAGTTGAAAGCGGTCTTGTCGGCAAGGAACAGCGAGCGTTTGATGTTGCTTTCGATAGCCCCCTTGTCGGGCGAGAGCGTGAAGAAAAGCTCGTGGAAACGCCGCACGTGCGATTTGGCTTCAACGGGTCTGTTCTGTGCCATGTCCTGCGAGAGTGCCAGCATCAGGCTTTTGCCGTTGTCGAGGACGTAAATCTTCTGCCGTTGCTTTTCGGCGAAGCTGTACGAGTTCCACACGGCAAAGCCCGTCACTAGTGCGCACAGGCAGATGAATACCAGCGCAAAGAGCCGGATTTGCCGGAAACTCGTTTCGATGTTCGTTAATGATTTAAATTCCATTTTCTTGTATGTTCTAATAATGTTTCTAAAATCTTTCTATTGCAGCCCCTTTGTCAAGGCAGCTACCAAGAGGTTGTCAAAGTAGCTACCAAGTGACGGTCAAGGTAGCTACCGAGTGGAAACCGTCTTATTTGAGTAGTTTCCCGGTTACTTTCCCGCTTGCCGCACCGACCGCAGCCCCGGCGATTGACCCCGCCCGTGCCACGTTGCGGTTATAGGCAGACGTGCCGCCAGCCGAGACAATCCAGCTTGCCACCGTAGGAATGGTGAAGTAGCCCACGATACCTATAATCATAAAGATTACATACACGGTGCTGCTCCCGTCAGGAATGAAATTCGGGTCTGAAAGTTCCTGAATGTCCTTTTGGAGCATCAGCGTTTGTATGCGTGCCAGCACGCTGCTGAACAGGTCGGACACGGGCAACCACAGGTAAATGGAGATATAGCGTGAAATCCACTGGGTCAGCGTGCTTTGGAAACCGTCATAGACGGAAATCGCAAACGCCAGCGGACCCAGTATCGAAAGCACAATCAGGAAGAACGTGCGCAACGTGTCTATAATCAGCCCAGCCGCCTGAAAGAGTATTTCCAGCAACTCCCTGAACCAGTCCCGGACGGACTTCTTGATATTGTACGCCGCCCTGTCCATGTACATACCCGTCATAGTCACCATGTCGGAGGGCGACCAGCCCAGTTCTTCCAGTTGCCTGTCAAATTCCTCGTCCGATGCGAGGTAAGCCGTTTCGGGGCTTCGCATCAGGGCTTCATATTCCAGTCGGTCTTTTTGCGCCCGGTACTCGTTCATGTCGAAAGTCTGCGTTTCCATAAGCTGGTTGCACCCTTTCACCACAGGCGACAGCACCGTGTTGATAGTCCCCAGCACGAAAGTTGGGAAAAACATGATGCACAGCCCCAGCGCAAAGGGACGCAGGAGCGGGTACACGTCTATGGGTTCGGCACGTGCGAGCGACTGCCACACTTTGGCGGCTACATAGAACAAAGCTCCCAGCCCGGCTATCCCTTTCGCTACCCCCGTCATGTTGCTGCACAAGGGCATCATTTCATCGTAAAGCACCCGCAACACTTGGTGCAGGTTGTCAAAATCCACTGCTGCTAATAACATAGGCATACCGATTTATATGTTACCAGTAGCGTTCATCCGCCGATCCGTAGAGAGCCAGCACCCGGTCGGTGTCGTTCTTCTTTTTTGCCCGCAGGTAGGACACGGATATGTTCTTGCGGGTGTAGTAGTTCACGAGGTTGCGGTAATTCAATAGGCTTCGGTAGGCATTATCAATAATAGCCAACCGTTCGGCATCCGTCAGCGACATACCCGTGATGTTCACTACATTTTTCAAGTCCTGCAACACGTCCGAGCTTTCCGACATCAGTTTGGCATAGCCGAACGATATTGCCGACAGTTCGTCAGGCGTGAAATTCGGGTCTGCCAGCATACTTTGGAAGTTGCGCACGTAGATTTCGGAGATTTCCGCCACCAGTTCAATGGACTTCTTCACCTTGACACCGCCCTTAACCACGTCATGCACCGCTTTGAGCGCATCGTAATATTTTTTACCCTGCTGGAAAATCTTCTGCGCTTCCATGAAGCCGTCCAGCGTGTTCTTGGCTGTGGTGGAAGTCTGCACTATCTGCTTGGTGGTGTTGATGATACCCTGTGCCAAGTTGCCGGGGTCTGACACCACCCACTGTGCGGATGCCTTGCCGATGAAGCAAAGGCATACCGCCATAAGGAGAATTGTTTTCTTCATGTTCCTGATTTTTAAGTTGTTGATGATTGGGGATTGCGTTTGCTTTCCGCAAGCCGCTTGATAGCCAGTTCAAGGTTGCCGCCCAGCTTCTCGGCGAGGGCGAACAGTTCCATTTTCTCGCTTTCCTCTGTCGTGAACGTGTAATATTCTTCCAACGAAACTTCTGTGGCGTACACCGCCGACTGCGTGCCGCCCAGCGAGAAGAAAACTTCCTTGTACTTCCGTCCGGGGTGGTTCGCCATGTTGATAGACAATATCTGCGAACGCTCCTTGTCGGTCAGTCCGAGCAGGTTTTGTATGCTGTCAAACTTGTTGAGATATTTTCGCTGGTCTAACAGGATTTTACAGTCCGAGTTGTTGATGATACTCTCTTTCACTATGGGCGAGGAAATAATATCTTCCACTTCCTGCGTTACCACAATCGCTTCCCCGAAATACTTTCGGACGGTTTTGTGTAGGCTAAGCACCCGGCGCCTTATCATATTTCTATGGCAGGTTTCCAAAAGCTCGCCCCCGAACCGGACTTACACCTCTCAGCGTATCCGGCTCTCCACTAATTTCAGTCTATCTTTCCGTCATGTATCTTCTTGTGACAACTCCTGCACACGGCAATCGTCTTGCGTTTACGGGCAATCATGTGTCGTTCCCAGCTTTCCTTGTCCTGTAAGTTCTTTAGTTTCCTTACATGATGCATAACAAGGTCGTCTTTCGCTCCACATAATTCACACTCACGGGCTTTCAGTCTTTCAACAAGGCTTGTCCGCCCTGCGGTATAAATTGTCCGTGGCATAGTGTCACATTCCGATTTATAGGTGGGCTTTTTTCGTTTGAACCCACCATCATAAAAGTATCTTTCCTTTACACCAGTTTTAGTCATGTGCTTTATGGTAAACCTACCGTTCTTACGATATTTCTTGTTTACCTCACGTGTGCGGCACTTGTATTTGCCTGCAAACGTTTTGTACATGCTGTATTCCATGATGTAACTGAAATTATTCAAGGCATGGGCGCAGTTGTTGGCTATGGAGTAATAGTTATAGAAACCCACGATTTCTCGATTATAACTATCAAGTATTTCAAGGTCGTCATTGAATATCAGTCCCGATTTACATTTCGGTTTCCATATTTCCTTTCCGTTACGGTTTGTCAGTTCCAAGACTCCCAAATTGAAAAGTTTTTTACGGACAGTTTCCATACTGACATTCAAGCAGACCCTTTTACCATAGGTTCTTCTTAATCTACCCCGTTTATCCCTTTTTTGGTCGTTGGACTTTCTTACAGTGATTTCATATCCGAGAAATTTGGCTGGTCTTTCCGTGTGAGTGACAAGTGTCTTTTCATCGGACAGTTCCAATGCCAATTTATCAGCAAGGAAGTTTTTAATATCTTCCTTTATCTGTAGCGCATCCTGCTTGCTTCCGATAATTCCCACAAGAAAATCATCTGCATATCTTGCATATTTCATTCTTCTGTAATCGGCATCCATTTCTTCGCCGTTGGGATATTTAGCCCGTCCTTGTTCTATTGCTTTCAGTTCAAGGATTAGCTTTGTCCTTTGCCTTTCGTCTTTTACGAACTTCAATCTTCGCACAATACGTTTTCTTGCATTGCCAAAGTCCATACTTTCTCTACTGAATTTTCGTTTCTTCCCTTTGTCGAATTTGGCTGTGTATTCCTTTATATACTTATCCAGCTTGTCAAGGTATATATTAGCCAATATCGGGCTGATGATACCACCTTGCGGTGTGCCACTGTAAGTATTGTGGAATTGCCATTCTTCAATATATCCAGCTTTCAAAAACTTGCGTATTAATCGGATGAATCGTTCATCCGCAATGCGTTCCGAAAGAATGTTTATCAATACATCATGGTTTATATTATCAAAGAAGCCTTTTATATCTCCCTCTACAAACCATTTTGCACCGCTAAACTCCTTTTGGATATGAGTTAATGCAGTATGGCAGCTTCGATTGGGACGAAACCCATGCGAGGTATATTCAAAACTCCCCTCGTATATGGCTTCCAATACCATTCTTACCACTTCCTGTATCAACTTGTCATTGAAAGTCGGTACGCCAAGAGGTCTTTTCTTACCGTTTTTCTTCGGTATGTACACTCTCTTTGACGGTTGGGGCTGGTACGTTTCGTCTTTTAACGTATCAATCAACTTTTCAATTCGTTTCAGGCTCATGTTGTCAATGGTCTGACCGTCCGAACCTTTAGTCATGTTACCTTCTTTAGCATAAATACGCTGATAGGCAACATAGAACATTTCCTCATTGAACAAAATTCTGTAAAGGCGTTCAAACTTATAGCTTGCATCCTTACTGTGTTCTGACAGACTGTTTAATACTCTTTCTGGACTTCTCATAATGTCTCTCACATTTTCCATTAATTGTATTAATAATTAGCTGCTTCCCTTCGCCATGTACAAGGTGTTACCTTGCTCGGACTACTATGGAAGCTCCGTTACCACTCCGAATTTTCATAGGTCGAACCTAATAGCCTTTCGGCACTTCGGGATAGGTAATCCCCGTTTATTACATCGTAACTGTTGGCATGATAGATTGTCGGATACGACTTCCGTCCTTTAATCGCTTACTGCGCTTGTGTCGTGATAAGTTCTTGCTACATTCATACCTATTCACTGAAGTAGTATCACGATATGGCGGTTGATAGTTACCTTACGCCATAGTCTCAAGGGGGACCACTCAGACTATCGTTCAATCAATTCGGACTTTATCCTCATATCTATCTTTTCATCTCGCCATTCAGTCGCAGTTTGGTAACTAACTGACTTATGACTTTTCCGACATGCTACACTCCCTGCTCGGTTAAGTTTTCCCGAAACAGATAAGTCGGCTGATGATAGGTCATTTTCAAAGAACACTTTCCTAATCTCTTGCCAAAGAGATATTTACGATGCAACCTTTACGGGCGCACATAAAAATTTTATATAATCGGCCATGCCTTCCCGTGCGATAGCCTTGCCGGGTAGGTCGGGGGCATTACTGCCCCTTTCCCCCCTAAGAACCGTACGTGAAAGTTTCCAATCATACGGCTCAAGCAACTTTAAATTTCTATCTAATAGAAACCAGCTCATTGTTACATCTATTTAAGTTGAATGACTTTTCTTCTGCAACTGTCATGTACCAAGAAATTAACTTTCTTTCCATTGACAATTCTTTCATTAGTTCCCCACGAGTGTTCTTTGTCTATGGGTTCTCCGCATATGGGGCATAAATGATTTTGTCTTTCCCACATATACAGCAATGATTTTCTACCATTAAGCGACTTGAGCATCTTGTAAGTCTTGCGCTTTTCAAAATATTCTTTCCATTCAGGGTCGAGAGGATTGGCTTCACCTTTCACTTTTACGTATCGGGTGATTTTCGTGTCGTACAGTCTTTTGAGGGCAATCTTATCATCCGCTTTACCCCTTTTGAAGTTCGCCACAAAGCACCAGTTACGATTCTTTATTCGTGTAAAGTATCTGCTGGCAATCCAATATTTACCTTTCTTGGGATGTCGTCTCTTGGCCCATTGCCATAGCTTTTCAAATATCAAGTAATCTGCTTTTCTGAATGTGTCCGAAGCCACGCAATTCTTGTAGTAATTCACCCAACCGACTATTACCGGATTCAAAAGTCTTATAAGAGATTCCTGTTTACTACCTTTATTAGAATCAATGATTCCTCTGATTTTCTCCATGAATCCCTTCAGACTCTTTTTGGACGGCTTTATTAGAAGTATTCCATTGTATTTACGGATATTGTACCCGAGAAAATCAAAGCCCTCTTCAATATGGGTTATCTTTGTCTTTTCTTCTGATAGAGTAAGTCCCCGACTTTCAAGGAAGTTCTCCACTAACGGCTTTATTTCCTCCAATGCTTCCTTAGTCCTTCCCGTAATGATAAAATCATCTGCGTATCGAACCATGTGAACCTTTGGATAATATACTTGTCCCTTAACGGATTTCCTATAATACTTTTCTGCGAGCATTGCTTGCAGACCGTCCAATGTCATATTGGCAAGAGTTGGCGAGATAATTCCACCCTGTGGAGTTCCTTCTTCCGTAGGGAATAATTCCTTGTTGAAAACGAAACCGCATTTGAGCCATTTTTTCAGCATGACTTTATCCATTGGAATATTTTCCAACAGCCAGTCATGACTGATATGGTCAAAACAACCTTTGATGTCTCCTTCTAAAATCCATTCGGGAGAAGCTGTCTTGGCAAGGACGCAAAAACATTGTTCTCTTGCATCGCCAGCACTTCTCTCTTTACGGAATCCGTAGGAGTTGCTGTCAGCAGTTGTTTCTGACACAGGTTCCAATGCGAGCAGATACAATGCCTGCATTGCCCTGTCTTTCATCGTCGGAATCCCTAATGGGCGCAACTTCCCGTTACTCTTTTTAATATGTATCCTTCTTAGAGGCTGAGGGGTATAGCCTCTTCTTCTCAGCTCGCTGATGGCCTTGAATTTACTGTTGGAAGTTGCCCACACAGCTTTATCAACACCCGCAGTTTTACTGCCTCTGTTCGATGTAACACGTTTTACCGCTAAAGCTTTAGCGTAAAACGAATGCGTCAGCATCCACTGCAAGGCTTTCACCCTGCCGTGTTTGCCTTCTTTCTGAGCTTTTACAATACGTGCTTGTAGCTTATTAACCGCTATTTCGCACTTGTTCCAGTCTATACTTTCCCAGGTGCTCCACTTTTGGTCAGTAGATGCACACGATGTCTTACTTTCGTTCATTTGCTTTTCTCCTTTGAATAAGTTCTAAAAGTTTCTTGTAAAAAGTCACCTTGCGGAAGTCAGCCCACTTTCGTGTGAGGTGATGTTTCAACCTCTATCCGCTCCATTACAGAACGGCATTCGCTTTTTCCACATTCCTCTGCCCGCATTTCATTCGGCTTTCCTTACGGTTTGCTTACCTGCTGTTATACAGGAGAAATACGGGTTTACCATGTTTCTTGTATATGACAAACGAATGGGTTAGAATCCGTCTATCCGCCGGCAGTCATCATGTTCGTGTAACCTTAGCATGAAGAAGGTTATCCGACTGCGTCCCTTTTGGGTTAGAGCCCAGTATCATTAACAGCTCATTCGAAGTTACGACGTTTATCAACGGTTCACATTACGTTATTCATACCATTCAGCCTAGCTCCCCTGCCATTCGATACTAACGGCAGTTGTCGTTCCCTCGCGGTTCTGACTTCTCCTTTCGGAAGGGCTTCATTGTTGGTTCTGCTATCGCACGACCTCATTGCTTACTATCGCACGCTCCCATAGGCTACTGTTGACGAAACAACAGGTTTAATCGTTCTATTTCCAGCGCGTGGAATGGAATGTTAAACAATCATATACAAGACTTACATGTCGCAGCCAAGCTTCCTCGATTAGTATTAATTTCCTTATTCCCTTTAACTTGCGCATCTTGTTTATAAAGGCTTCCATGATGATAATGGTCGTTATCGGGAATAAAATCTTGTGGTCTTTGATGTTGTCCAATTCAAAGACTATGAAGCGTTTATGCAGCAAATCCAGCTCCTTGTCGGAGTTCAGCAGGTAATCGTACTCACCACCACGATAGTACGGTTCAAGCACGTTCAGGAAGTTGTCTATGTCAAAATCCTTTTCCCTGACGTTCTTCTGTTCAAGCTGTCGGCGGTAATCATCCCGGACAAACTCGTAGAACGTGTTGAAGCAGGGCGTTACCGACCTGTCGCCCGTGATACGTTCGATATAGGCACTTACCGCATTGGACAACGCCACTTCTTCCGACCGCTTGGGGGCTTCATCGTCCCGCTTCCACAGGGTGAGTATAAGGGTTTTTATACTCTCTTTCTTTTCGATGTCAAATACCCCGTCCTCGACATAGAACGGGTTGAACGCTATCGGGTTCTCGTTGGTGTAGGTGAAATAAATCCCGTCCTCGCCGTGCGTGCGGTTGTGGATAAGCTGGGACAGCCCCAAGTAGCTGTTACCCGTATCGACCAGCAGCACGTGCGCACCCTGCTCGTAATACTGGCGCACCATGTGGTTGGTGAAGAAAGACTTCCCGCTACCGCTCGGCCCAAGTATGAACTTGTTGCGGTTGGTGGTGATGCCTTTCTTCATGGGCAAATCCGATATGTCGATGTGCAGCGGGCGACCGCTTACCCTGTCCACCATTTTGATGCCGAACGGCGAAAGCGAACTCTTGTAGTTCGTTTCTTCCACGAACAGGCAGAGAGCCTGCCCCAAGAACGTGTAGAAACTTTCCTCTGCGGGGAAGTCCGCCTCGTTGCCGGGTATGCCCGCCCAAAAGAGCGTGGGCGTGTCGGTGGTGTTGTGGCGTGGCTTGCACTCCATTAGTGCAAGCTGGCTTCCCACATCGTTGCGTATGCGTTTGAGTTCGTCCCTGTCATCACTCCATGCCATGACGTTGCAGTGGCAGCGCACCGAGATAAGCCCCTTGCTGTGCGCTTCGTTCAGGTATTCGTCTATCCACTCCTTGTTCACTTGGTTGGCACGGGAGTAGCGGGAGAGCGATTGCATATTCCGGGCGGTCTGCTCGAAGTTCTTCAGGTTTTCGGCGTGGTCGTCTATGAAGATGAACTGGTTATAGACGTGGTTGCACGACAACAGCACGCCCACCGGGGCGGCGAATGACAGTCGGCAGTCGCTCCGGTCAGTGGACAGTTTCTCAAATCGGCAGTCCGTCCCGACCTTTCCGGGCAAATCTTCCACGTCCGAGAGCGTGTGCAGGCACAGTATATCGTCCCCGACACGCATTTCTTCCGGGTACAGCCCGATGTCTTTCAGGCAAGTAGTGTCGGTTTGCGAGAGCGAGAAGTATTTCTCGATGATGCCCGCCTTTCCGTCCTGCCCGGTGATTTCCGATGCCGCCAGCCGGGTAAGGGTGACAAAACCGCTGTCGTTCATGATGCGCTCGAACTGCCCGACCGCTTCGATGAACTTTGCCGCCGCTTCCTTGTCGGCTATCTCCCGAGGGAGAATCCTGCCCCGGCAGAGGGTGGAGAAGTCGCTCTGTCGGCGGCTTCTCTCCCTTGTCGTTTTCGTCAGGAACAGGTAGCAGTAATGGTTCAGGAACGGGCGTTCATTAAAATGCCGTTCAAAACTCCGGGACAGGAAACTAAGTTCGTCCCTTTCCGTGTCGGGCTGGTAGCTCTCCTTGATGAAGAAGTCCTGCTTGTGTACTATGGAGTAGTCGGGCAGCACCTTGATTGCCTTGTACCATGCCGAATGTATGGCTTCGTACTCGGCACTGGTGACGGTGAACAGTTCGGGCAGTTCCACCCTGAAAGCCACCGTTATGTCCGCATCCTTTGAAATGATGCAGCCGTTCTCCACCGCCAAAAGTGGAAATTTCCTCTCCAGCGTGGTAGCCTTTAATGTATTCCTCATGTTCTTTCTTCCTTTCTTCTTTTGTAGTTGAACAGCCGGGGTATCGCCTTTCGGCTGATAATGAAGCGTGGGTGTCTTTTGCGTGCGGCTGCTTTCATCAGCCCGTGCGTGCCGTACCGTGCGTTGAGCCGGAACGTCTGCCACACGAGCAGCAGCGAAGCCGACACGATGAAACCGATACATAGCCACTGGTTCACGCCCGCCATGAACAGGACGATGAACACCACGAAGACGGCGAGCAAGCCGCCGCAAAAGATAAAGAGGTACTGGCTTTTCAGCCCCTTGAACTCCACCGGCTTCCCGATACCCCTGTTTACCGGATATTCAGACATAGCCGCTGGTTTAGAGGAAGAACGACCGCAGGATAGTGGCGGCGACAATCAGGAAGATACACGCCCCGAACCAACTGGCGGCAGTCTTTGAGGTGTCGGGGTCGCCGCTTGAAAATTTGTTATATACTTTTACCCCGCCAATCAAGCCGCAGACCGCCCCGATTGCGTACACTAATTTTGTGCCGGGGTCAAAATACCCGGTGATTAGGTTCGTGGCTTCGGTGATGCCCGCCTGCCCGTTGCCCTGTGCGTAGGCACTTACCACGGCGGCAAGGAGAGCCGCCGACAAAAAGAATTTCTTTTTCATTACGAATAGATTTTAGATTTTTAATGCCGGGGCAGCGGGTGGATAGTCCGCTGTCACCCGGTGGATGAATAATTTGAAATTTTAGTGGTTGCGGCACGGATGCCGTCTGTTGGTTTTCAGGTTGCCAATCAACCGTAGTCACGTTTCTTCATATTGTTACACATTATTATATTATAGGAAATCGTTCATGTCGAACGCTTCATGTTCCTTGCTTGTACCGCCAGCTTCGGCAGGGACGGCAGCCATAGCCAGTTCCGTTTCGTTGCGTCCCAGCAGCTCCGCTACCTTTGCCAGCCCGCCGTTGATGTTCTCCACCACCGCATCGTAGAGGTTTGTCCCCTCAATGCTTGCCAGTGTTCCGGCGGCTTGCCGCTGTTCAGCTTCGGTGGAGGTGTCGGCGTTTGCCGTGCGTACCGCTTCGTCCAGTTCGTCAAAGCTCACGCCCGTAGCCCGCCCGGTATCATCGTCATCGTCCATGTACCCGGCTATTTCCTCGTCCTCGTAGTCGGGTTCGTCATTCTCGTAACCGGGCGTTTCTTCCGGCAGTCCGTCAGCCTGCGGCGCAAAAATAGTATCATTTTCAGCCGCTTTCGGGAGGTGTCCCGATTTGTCCTGCGCTGTCCCGATTAGTCCGCCCTTGTATCGGCTTTCACCTATCAGCGTGTAGCCTGAAACCCCGTTTCGTGGAAGCGGTGCATCATCCGTTCTGCCCGGTGATGTCCGGCTGTCCGTGTAGCGATACCACAGCCATAGGGCGATATAGTACACCACCAGCCCGGTAAGTATGCAATAGACCACCATAGCTATACGGGTTTTTGAAAGTGACTTTCATACAGGGTGTTTATCTCGTCTTGGTATTGCTCGAAGTGGCGCAGCAGAATGTTTTCCACGTAGCTGCTTACCGTCACCTTGCGCCCGCCTATCACCGTCACGATACGCATCAGCTTCTCGTGCGTGGTACGGCTCACGTACAAGGGCTGTCGGTCTGCCAGTTCCACTTTCTGAAAGTAGGTTTCCCGGTAGTCACCCGTGCCACCCTTGCGCTTGCGGGATGTCGGTTTCTCCACCCGCACCGTTTCAGTCTGCCGTCCCTCGTGGGCGGTTTCCGTTTCGCCGCCGGGCTGCGGTGCATCATCCGGCTGGCTCTCCCGCTTGGCGGGTACGCCTTGCGAGATAAGTTCTTTCATGAAATCCTCGTCTATCTTCGGCATCCTGCCGCTTTGCTTTGCCATATCATTGTAATTTGATGTAGTACACTATTTCGGTTATCAGTTCTTCCAAGTTGCTTCCCCTTACCAACGGGCGGCTGGCGGGAAAGAGCGTGGAGCGGAACACCGCCTTTTTATCCGCCACCAGTTCCTTTTTGTAGCGTTTGGTGTCGGGGATAAAGGTTTTCATCAGCGGCAGTTCCAGTTCCTTAATCGTCTTGTCATAGGCGGTGTAAAGGTCTGTTTTCTCCCGCCTGTCCACCATGTTCCAAAATAGGTACAGCCCGGCAAGTCGGCAGGCTTCATTCTTCACTAATAGTTTTTGGATAGCCATTGCGAACGACAGGCTGCTTTCCAGCACCACCTTGTCGGCTGAAATGGGGGTGAAAATGTAGTCCATGCCCGCAAGGGAGTTTATCACGCCCTCGCTGTTCACCGTGCCGGGCAGGTCGAAAAAGACAATATCCGGCACGTGTCCGGCGGCTATATGTTCGTCAGCCGTTGCAATCGCCTTTTCAGGTGAACTGCACAGCACCGGATAGGCTTTCTTCCCCAGCCGGGTGAACTGTTCATACGCCATGCGCTTGTAATCTTCATCCGCCCCGACCTGCTCGGCATCCCGCTTTCGCATCCCGGCAATGGAGTGTTGCGGGTAGTCGCAATCGACCACCGCCACATCGTAGCCTTTGAGGTAATAGAGGTAACTCGCCGCCAGCACGGTAAAGGTGGTTTTGCCGACCCCGCCCTTTTGGGTGGAAAAGGCGACATAAAGGGGTGTTTTCTCGTTTTCCATATTGCTTTCGTTCATTATTGGTTGATAGATTTATTTATTGCTTTCAATCAATCCAGCCATATAGCTTCCATTCTTTCCATATTGCAATCTTGAAATCTTGAAAGACTTTTTTATTTCAATCTTGTTTTCCTGCTTTCATTCTTTCTTGAAATCCTGCAATCCTGCTTTCTTGAAATCTTCTGCAAATAAAAGGAGAAAAAACGTTCGTTTTTAGATGTGTCCCGATTTGTCCTGCGTTGTCCCGTTTTGTCCACCAACCGCCTATTTTACAGCATTATAAATCACCGTTACTTTGCAGCGGAGTAACAAACCGCAGGGGGCAGAGGTGTAAAACCGGGCTGGTGAACGGCAGGGCTTACCGTTCCACGCTAACCCCAATCCGTCCGTGACGGATTTCGATTTTCGTCAGAAAATTCCGATTAAGTGAGAGCAAAGCGAGCTTGCTTGTTTTGCCGAACGTGAGGAATTTATAGAAAATAGCAAGGTGTGTTCTATGGCACATAGAACCGTTTTCCGTGCCTGAAAACGCCTTGCCCCTTGCGGGGGTAAAAATCACTCCGAAGTCGTAATTTTTTTAATCCAAAGAAGCATGGAAACAAGAAAACCAAACAAGGGCGGTCGCCCCGCCCTCGCAGACCCGGCGAAACATCGCCATGTCCTTTACCTGAACGACCGGGAGAACGCCCGCTTCCTCTCGCAATGGGAGCAGTCGGGCGTTACGAGCAAGTCCCGGTTCATCGCCGCCCGGCTGTTCGGCGAGCCGTTCCGGGTGGTGAAAGTGGACAAGTCGGCGGTCGAGTATTGCGCTCGGCTGACCGAATTATATGCCCAGTTCCGGGCGGTAGCGGTCAATTACAACCAAGTGGTAAAGGCGTTGCACAGCAATTTTTCGGAGAAAAAGGCACTGGCTTTTCTCTATAAATTGGAGAAAGCGACCACTGAATTGTCGGCATTGAACCGCCAAGTTATAGCATTAACTAATGAATGTAAAGAACCATGGTTGCCAAAATAAGCACGGGCGGCAATATGTTCGGCGCACTGGCATACAACCAAAACAAGGTGGACAGCGAGGAAGCAAAGGTGCTTTTCTCCAACCGGATGCTGTTAAGCGAGGACGGGAATTTCTCTATCGGCGAGTGTATGCGCAGCTTTGAAATGCAGATGCCCGTCCAGCTATCCACCAAGAAGCCGATACTTCATATTTCCATAAACCCGCACCCGGAAGACGTGCTGACCGACCAGCAGCTTTCCGACATTGCCAAAGAGTATATGCGGAAGTTGGGCTATGGCGACCAGCCTTATTTGGTGTACAAGCATACCGACATCGACCGCCACCATATCCACATCGTGGGGTTGCGGGTGGACGAGAACGGCAGACCGCTGAATGACAGGTTCGAGCATCGGCGCAGCAAGCAAATCACCCGTGAACTGGAAAAGAAATACGGGCTGCACCCGGCAGAGCGAAAGGAACGTGCCGAACGCCCGGAACTTAAAAAGGTGGACTATGCCGCCGGGGACGTGAAGCACCAAATCTGCAATACCGTGAAAGCGGCTTGCTACGGCTACCGCTTCCAGTCGTTCGGGGAGTACAAGGCTTTGCTTGCCGTTTACAACGTGTGCGCCGAGGAAGTCAAAGGGGAGATAAACGGCAAGCCCTATCAGGGCATTGACGTGGTATTCCGTCAGAACGACAGCGGGCGCATCTATGGTGTTACGTTCATCGACCATGACAGCCGGGTGGTACTGAATGGCTCCCGCTTGGGCAAGGAGTATTCGGCGAACGTGTTCAACGACCTGTATTCCGATGAAAGAAAAACGAATATACGGCAGGAGCAATCCCCGCATCAGGAACAGCCGGGCTTCACGCCGAAAGCCGACATTGTTCCGGGTGTGGCTTCCGTGCTGGGAGCTTTCGGCGGTTTGCTGGGCGGCGGTGCATCAGGCGGTGACGAGCCGCAGGACAACGCCCGCCAAAAGAGAAAGAAGAAAAAGAAGCGCACAAGGCGCATCGACTAACTAAAAAACATTACAATCATGCAACAGGAAGATGATTTGAGAGGGCTTGCACGGGTCATGGACTTTATGCGGGCTATCAGCATTCTATTCGTGGGAATAAACGTGTACTGGTTCTGTTACTCCACCCTGAAAGAATGGGGAGTGACCTTTGAAGTGATAGACAAGATACTGTGGAACTTCCAGCGCACCACCGGGCTGTTCTCATCCGTTCTTTGGACAAAACTTTTTTCGGTGGTGTTCCTCGCCCTGTCGTGTATCGGCACTAAGGGCGTGAAAGAGGAAAAGATAACGTGGACAAAGATACATTGCAGCCTTGCGGCGGGAATAACTTTGTTCTTTCTGAACTGGTGGCTGCTGGAACTTCCCCTGCCACATACGGCGGATGCCGTGTTTTATATCGCTACGCTGTCGGCGGGCTATATCTGTATGCTTATGGCGGGTACGTGGATGTCCCGGTTGTTGAAGAACAACCTAATGGATGATGTCTTTAATACCGAGAACGAAAGTTTTCAGCAGGAAACAAGGCTTATCGAGAACGGGTATTCGGTAAATCTGCCTACCCGTTTCTACTATAAGAAGAAATGGAATAACGGCTGGATAAATGTCGTGAACCCGTTCCGTGCCAGTCTTGTACTGGGAACACCGGGTAGCGGTAAGTCGTATGCGGTGGTAAACAGTTACATAAAACAGCAAATCGAGAAAGGCTTTGCGCTCTACTGCTATGATTATAAGTTCCCCGATTTGTCGGAAATTGCTTATAATCATCTGCTTAACCACTTGGATGGCTACAAGGTAAAGC
Source organism: Bacteroides sp. OF03-11BH (assembly GCF_003604005.1). NCBI lineage: Bacteria > Pseudomonadati > Bacteroidota > Bacteroidia > Bacteroidales > Bacteroidaceae > Bacteroides > Bacteroides sp. OF03-11BH. The sequence continues at coordinate 25,860 of NZ_QTMW01000028.1, forward strand.
CGAAGTTTTACGTTATCAATTTTGACGCCCCCCACAAGAGCCACCGATGCAACCCGATAAACGCCAGCTTCATGTCGGACATTGCGGATGCCTATGAAGCCAGCTACACGATAATGCTTAACCTCAATCGCTCTTGGATAAGCAAACAGGGCGACTTCTTCGTGGAAAGCCCGATTATTCTTTTGGCGGCTATAATTTGGTATCTCCGTATCTATCAGGACGGTAAGTATTGCACGTTCCCCCATGCCATTGAACTGTTGAATAAGAAATACGCCGATGTATTCACCATTTTGCGTAGCTACCCCGAACTGGAAAACTACCTTTCCCCGTTCGTGGATGCTTGGGAATCAGATGCCCAAGAGCAGTTGCAGGGGCAGATTGCCAGTGCGAAAATCCCGCTTTCAAGGATGATTTCACCCGCCCTTTACTGGGTAATGACGGGGGATGATTTTTCACTTGACATCAACAACCCGAAAGAGCCTAAAATCTTGGTTGTCGGCAACAATCCTGACCGCCAAAATATCTACTCGGCAGCACTGGGATTATATAATTCCCGTATCGTGAAGCTGATAAATAAGAAAGGTCAGCTTAAAAGTTCGGTGATAATAGATGAATTACCGACTATATATTTTCGTGGGCTTGATAATTTGATTGCCACCGCCCGAAGCAACAAGGTTGCGGTTCTGTTGGGCTTTCAGGATTACAGCCAGCTTACCCGTGATTACGGGGACAAGGAAAGCCGGGTAATCCAAAATACGGTGGGTAACGTGTTCAGCGGTCAGGTAGTCGGTGAAACGGCGAAAATCCTTTCCGAGCGTTTCGGAAAGGTGTTGCAGAAACGGCAGAGCATGACAATCAACCAGCGGGAGAAATCCACCTCGATAAGCACCCAAATGGACAGCCTGATACCCGCCAGCAAAATATCCAATCTCACGCAAGGTATGTTCGTGGGGGCTGTGGCGGACAACTTCGATGAACGGATAGAGCAGAAGATTTTCCACTGCGAAATCGTGGTGGACAATGAAAAGGTGAAGCGGGAAACCGCCCGTTACGTGAAGCTGCCGCAGATAATCGACTTCACCGACAAGGACGGCAACGACCGGATGCAGGAGGAGATACAAGCCAACTATGACCGCATCCGTCAGGAAGTCCGGCAGATTGTCGAGGACGAGATAACCCGGATTAAGAACGACCCGGAGTTATGCCACTTGATTAAAGAGGAAGAATAAATAATGAAATAGGATAGCGGAATTTTTCTGCTATCTTATTTTTTGTGCATTATCCAATCTTCTATGGCAATACGAAATCATTGCTAAAATTTCCAAAGCATCTTGTTCTGTTATGTTCCAGCTAATTTTAGGTTCGTGAGCTTCAGGATTTCTAAACATTCCACATAATCCTTTTAAAAGGTTACAAAATCCTTTATGCTCGTCTATTTCAGATTTTGACTGGAAATTGTTTATAATTAATATAGGTGTATTACTAAATACATACTCTATTAGCTTGTTCCCGTCTTCATTATACAATGACAAGTCCCTAATTCTATCAAATAAACCTTTGTTTGCTTCAAAGACAGCATGAAAATAGTTGTTTGTTAGCAACTCAGCCTTACAATATTTAAAGAGAGCCAAATGTGCGTTGCGGTTCTCTAATTTTGTTTTTAGGTTTTCTGCTTTTTGCTGCGCTTCTGAAATCGTTTTAGCTTGAATTATTTCACTAAATTTTCCTGTTTCATTTAGTTGATAGCCGATAAACGCTAATTGTTGATTTATTGCATTTCTTTTTTCTGTAAACTCGTACTCATTATTTACAAATTTGGCAGGAGATAAAGCTAATTGAATAAAATAAAGTATTTTGTTAGAACACTGATGTGTGTTTTGGTAATTTGCAAAAGCACTATATAACCTTTTCCATTTGGTATTTTGTGAATCAATATCTTCAATTTGAGATTGTTGTAAAAGGTATTGTATTTCACTTCCCGTTAAGCCATTACTTGTATCTCCCAATATTTTGGCGATACCTTCTAACGTAGCTTGAGTAAAACATCTTCTTTTCACAATTGCCATAATTATATACTATTCCGATAAATTTCAAATTTAACCAGTATTTCGTGTAGGTTCTCCAATGCTTCCACAGCCTTGCCTATCGGCGGCATCTTGCTTTTGTCAAAGGTCAGTTTCTTCAAATCGGTAATGTACGCCGTAGCCACTTCGGGTAACGCCATGACCGCTTCGGCATCCTTGAATATTGGTGCATCAGCCAGCGACAAGTGCGAACGGGAGTTTTTGTTTAGCCCGTCCTCTATCGTCACCCGGTACATGGCATCCAAGAAATCTTCCGAATGTAGGTAATCGTTATATTCCTGATTGTGGTAGAGTGCCGACAAGTCGTAAACGTCACGGATATGCTTTGCCAACAGTGCGGCTGCATCCTCATTGTAAGACAGCTTTACCAGCCTTGAAACCTTGTCGCAGATAGTCTTTCGGGGATTGATGCACTGCGTTTCAAAACTTCCCAGCCCGTAGGTGCTTATCAGTTCCTCTTGCCCGATACTTTCAAGAAAGGCGGTCACAATCGATTTGATAACCCGCTTGTCTGCCGGGTAGAACATTAGTTTTTTGTCCGGCAGGTCACAAGACTTTATTTCTACTTCCAAATGTTCTTTCAGTCCCACACCCTGAAATATATTGTCATAAGAAAAATACAGTTTGCGGTAATTACCGCCCGTTTCCGACAAATCTTCCTTGTATATGTCACTGTTGAGTTCGGCTATGTATTTGGAAAGTTTCTTGTTTAATGTCTTTTCCGCCTGCTTGGACGCACCTTTATCTCCCGTGAACACGAACAAGTCCAAATCTTCCGAGAAGCGTTCTATCAGCCCGTAGGCTTTGGAAAGTGAAGTCCCGCCTTTGAAGTAGGTCTTATCCGCATATTCGGACATGGAAATATCCCGCAGTATCTTCGATACCCAGTAATCCTTTTCCACGTGCGACTGCTCGTAGCCGAAATGTTCAGCCGCCAGTGCGATGATTTCCTTGAACGCTTCCTTGTCCGAATGTAAATTCATATTTCTGTCCTATGCCGTTTTATAATCCAAGTTGAACCGTGTTGTGGGAAGAATGGTCTTTGCCATTTCCGTTTGCAATACGGTTTGTCTGATGTCGCCCAGTATGTCCGCCACCACCTTTCTGACACGTGGCGGGTAACTTTTCGCCAAAGATACGATTTTTTCCAGTTCCGGCAGGCTGTACCCGTTAAAATATTGGCTTTTGACCCGGTTGTAGATGTCCTGCCCGGTTGTTCCGGGTATGCGCTTCATGTCCTTTATCGCATCGAGCAGCCGCAAGTACGGGACAAGGCTTTCATCCGGGTAGTCCATGCAGTAGGCTTTCACGCACTCCACGTCCAAATTTTTGAAGCGGAAACGGCGAACCGGGTTTGGAGTGGCTATCGTTATGGTTGTGGCGACCTGTTCGGTCAGCCCCATTTTATTATAGACGTAAGCCCCCGTGATATAGCCGTTCAGTTTTTCGGTAAGATAACGAAACTGTTCATCCTGATAGACGGGCAGCTTCCCCAATCCTAAGACCGATTTCTTGGGGCGGTAGTACGCCCCTTTTTCAACCCGTACCAGTACCCCTTTGCGGCTCTGTTCGGAGAGCAGCACCGCAACATTGGCGGTCTTTTCCGTTTCAAACGACAAATCCCGGAACGTGAATATACGCCCGGTATCTATCCGTTCAATCTGCCCAAGTATCTCTTTCCTGAATGAAGCCATATTTATGTACTTTGTTTCTATACTGCAAAGATAGTATATTATGTAATCACCTGCAAAAACATAACAAATATTTTGCCGAAGATGTTTTTATTTCTCCAACTGTTGGTTGGATATTTTCATCTGCCACGGACAAATCGGGACAGTTCAGGACAAATTCGGACAGCCCTTGTCGCCCGTCCAAATATTGCATATTTAGTCGCTACCTTTGGGCGGGACTATTCCCGTAACCACTAAAATTCCAATTATTTATGGCAAACAGAATGACCCCGCCCGTAGAGGGGCAGGAAAAAGACGTGCTGCTGGTCTTGGATAAACAGCAGGGAAAGGTGAGTGCCGTTAAGGGTATCGACAAGGACGGCAATTTGCAGACCGTACCGCCCACTACCGGACATGGCGGCGAGTTCATGCAGGTGGACAAGAACAGCGATGTGTTCAGCAACTTCATTTCCAATTTCTTCCGCAAGTTTCAGGACACTTCCGGACTGGAACTTTTCAGTGTTAAGGCTTCCGAAGTGGAGCAGAACGCAAAGGCAATCGAGGACAACCACCGCAACCCCACGCCGGAGGGCGACAAGCGGGCTGAAATGTTACAAGTTCCGAAGCCCGACTTCCACGAGTTCAAGCAGGGCTACCGCTTCGACCCGTCAAAAATAGACTGGGAGAACCTGAAAAAAGTCGGTATCACCGCCGACCCCCTGAAAAACACAAAAGACTTCGACCGGGTGATGCGTGGCTACAAGTCCCGCAACACCTACACCGTTTCGGGGACGGTGGGCGGCTTCTACCTGAAACCTACCGATGTCAAGCTCTCTTTCTATCAGGCAAAGAACGGCACGGTAGTACCCAAGCTGCACGGCGTGCAGCAGGACGAGAAACTGTTGCAACGCCCGTTCCACGAACACGGGTTCACCAAGCAGGAACAGGGCAACTTGCAAGGCACTGGCAACTTGGGCGGCATCGCTGAAATCAAAGACCCGAAAAGCGGCGAGCAAATCCCCGTGTCCGTCAGCCGGGACAGGTACACGCACGAACTGGAGTATATGCGGGCTGACAAGTGGAAATGCCCCGACACCATTTGCGGCGTGCAAGTCAGCCCGGAACAGAAAGCCGCCTTTGAAGCCGGGCAAGCAGTGAAAATGGAAAACCTGCAATTCAGGGACGGCACAAAGCGCAGTGCCTATTTGCAGGTCAGCGCAGTGGAACGTGGCTTGGAGTTTCTGCCCCGTGCCGCCGTCCAGTTCTTGCAGCTGGGACAGCAGCCCGGAGAACAGCAGGTAGCCGGGATAAAGGACGGCAAGGGCGTTGAGTTCAACGGTCATGTGCAGCCCGGCGCACAGGGCAAATCACCCGACAAGGTGAAGCCGAAAGACGTTACCCCCGCCGCCGAGAGCCGGACGCAGGTAGCGGTCAATTCGGAGGGCAAGACCAACGAAGCCACCAAGCGGGGCAAAGAGCCGCTGAAACAGGGTCAGGACAAGCCCACCGCCAAGCAGAAAGAGAAGCAGGACAAGAGCCTGAAAGCGGACAAGCCCAAGAAGTCCAAAGGAATGAAATTATAAAAGTATGCAGCTAATCTATATTATAGCTATTCCGCTTGCCGTCCTGATTTTCTTCATAGTCCTTTCTTTAAAAACTGACTGGAAAGAAATAGACAGGCACAACCGCCAGTATTACGTGGGCGGCTATCATATTTATTATGACCGTAAAATTTTACGGAAAATCAAGTCAGTAACAAACCATAAAAAAGAAACAATATGATTGCATTGATAGCAGAAAAGCCCAGCGTGGCAAAAGACATCGCCCGCATCATCGGTGCGACCGGGCGTAATGACGGTTATCTTTCCGGCAACGGGTATATGGTGACATGGGCGTTCGGCCACTTAATCCAGCTTGCCATGCCGGAAGCCTACGGCGTGGCGAACTTCCGCAGGGAGAGCCTGCCCATACTGCCGCCCGATTTCCAGCTAATCCCCCGTCAGGTGAAAGCGGAGAAAGGCTACAAGGCAGACCCCGGCGTGTTGAAACAGTTGAAAGTGATAAAGGAAGTTTTCGACCGATGCGACCGGATTATTGTCGCCACCGATGCCGGGCGTGAGGGTGAGCTAATCTTCCGTTATATCTTCCATTACCTGAACTGCCGGAAACCATTTGTGCGCCTGTGGATAAACAGCCTTACCGACAAGGCAATCCGTGAGGGGCTGGATAACTTGCAGCCGGGCGAATGTTACGATAACCTCTACCTCTCTGCCAAATCCCGCAGCGAAGCGGACTGGCTGATAGGGATAAACGCCACCCAAGCGTTGAGCGTAGCCGCCGGGCAGGGGGTGTTCTCGCTGGGGAGGGTGCAGACACCCACGCTCGTGATGATATGCAGCCGCTATTTGGAGAACAAGAATTTCGTACCCGCCAAGTTTTGGCAACTCAAAGCGGCGACCGCCAACGGGGGAATGGTTTTCACCGCCCAATCGACCGCCAAGTGGGAACAGCAGCCCGAAGCCATAGCCGCCCTGCAACGGGTAAAGGATGCCGGGCAGCTTGTAGTGAAATCCGTTGAGAGGAAAGAAGCCAGCCAAGAACCGCCCTTTTTGTACGACCTTACCACGCTGCAAAAGGAAGCGAACACGAAACTGGACTTCTCGGCTGACAAGACGCTTTCCATAGCGCAAAGCCTGTATGAAAAGAAAGTGATGTCCTATCCGAGAACCGGAAGCCGCTATATATCGGAGGACGTTTTCGATGAAATGCCGGAGCGTGTCGCCCTGTTAGGGCAATACCCCCGCTTTGCCGGGTATGCCGCCGGGCTGGACGGCACACCCCTGAACCGCCGCAGCGTGAATGACGGCAAAGTGACCGACCACCACGCCTTAATCATTACCGAGAACCTGCCCGGTGAACTCTCCAAAGACGAGCGGGCGGTTTACGAACTGGTAGCCGGGCGTATGCTGGAAGCCTTTTCGGGCAAATGCGTGAAAGACGTTACCACCGCCATATTGTCGGCTGGAGATACCGATTTCACGGTAAAAGGGTCTGTGATGAAATCAGCAGGCTGGCGTGTGGTGTTCGGCGAGCAGGAAACGGGTGGGGATGAAGAAGCCGCCAGCCTGCCGCCGCTCCAAGAGGGAGAATATTTGCCACTCTCCGGCGTGGATCTGCTCGAAAAGCAGACCAAGCCGAAACCGCTGCACACGGAAAGCAGCCTGTTGGCGGCAATGGAGAACGCAGGCAGGGAACTGGAAGATGCCGAACTGAAAGCCAGCCTGAAAGATGCCGGGATAGGCACGCCCGCCACCCGTGCGGCGATTATCGAAACGCTGTTCGCCCGCCAGTACATCGTGCGTGAGAAGAAGAACCTTGTGCCTACCGACAAGGGGCTTGCCGTTTACAGGATTGTCAAGGACAAGAAGATTGCCGATGTCGAAATGACGGGTATGTGGGAAACCGCCCTTACCAAGATAGAAGCGGGAAGCATGGATGCCGACACGTTCCGAAAGGGTATCGAGGTGTACGCAACGCAAATCACGGCGGAACTACTTTCGGTGCAGTTATCTATCGCCAATGGCGAAACTTGTCCCTGCCCCAAATGCAATAACGGACGCATCCTGTTCTACCCGAAAGTGGCGAAGTGTTCCAACGTCGATTGCACGCTAACCATATTCCGCAACAAGTGCGACAAGCAGCTTTCCGACAAGCAGATTGTCGAACTGGTGACGAAATGCAAGACTGGGCTAATCAAGGGCTTCAAGGGCAAGAACGGTAAGGCTTTCGATGCTTCGCTTGTGCTGGACGAACAGTTCAATGTCGGTTTTTCATTCCCCGAAAAGAAAGCGAAACCGAAGAAATAGCCTATCTTTGCCACTGAAATTTCATTGTGATAGGTTTTACAACTTATAATAATTGAAATTTTAGTGGTTGCGCCCGGCGGGAACCGGGCGCATTTTTTATACGTTCCCGCCAAACAGGTAGGTCGAACAGACCACCCCGTTATCCAGCACCCTGCTTTCCGAGAGTTTCCAATGTGAGCCGGATGTTTCCCCGATAAAGCCGATGCCTTTGCCCGCCATGACCGGAACGGTGTATATTGTCAGGCTGTCCAGCAACCCGGCTTTAATCAATGAAGTAAGCAGCTTGCCGCCGCCCACCACCAGTATGTCGGTTTCCTGTTTCAGTTCATAAATCCTTTGCAGCGGTTCTTCGGTCAGGAACTCCACGCCGCAGTCCGGCGTCACGTTGGTGTCGTAGTGTGACACCACAAAAGACCGTTTGCTTTTGTGCGGCCACCCGCCCCAGTGTTCAAAGATGTAGTTGTAGGTGTTCGCCCCCATAAGCAGACAATCTGCATCCAAATAGTATTTGCCAACGATAGCTTTTACTTCATTGGGCAACCAGTCCAGTTCCTTGTCTAAGGTAGCTGTATGTCCGTCAAGAGATACGGCGATATGCGCTTTAATTTGTTTCATCCTATCAGGTATTAAACAGTTGATAATCTTTTTTCAAACTGTCCGCTGCTACCTCAAAAAAAGAAGCGTGAACTTACACTGCTCCACTACGAGGCACTGGCATACCCAAAGAAACGAAACAGGCAAGTCCACGCTATGACAAAGCATAGCATAGACATTGCGCTGAAAATCCCGTTTCTTTTGAAAAGTGCCAGTTTTCGTAGTGAGATATTCGGCGAACGAATATGTTATATATAATGACGATATTGCAGCCGAAACTGTTCAACCGCCGTTATTCTCTTATGTTACTTTTGCAAAAGTAGCGAAAATCACCGAAATAACCTTGCAAATAATAGAAATCCTGCCTTATTATCATAACAAGACAGGATTTAAAGAAGAAAATATATGATATTGATTATCACTCAATCCGTACGTTCACGGATTAACTTGTGTATGTCGCTTGCACGATAGAAATATTTTCCGTCTAACGTCAAGTAAGGCAGTATTCCTTTCTTCCGGTAACGTTGCAAGGTTTTGGTACTCACTTTCAGCATAAAGCACAAATCCTGATTGTCAAGGAGTTTTTCGCCGTTCAGGTAATTGTGACCGCTTAACAGACGGTCTATCTTTTTGTCCTGCATATCGAGCCTATCCATGATACGCTCCATCCAAGCCACGAAGTTTTCTTTATCTATATACATAAGGCTACCGGATTAAATAAGACCTATCATAAAATAGCTTTGGTTCACCGGGTCTTTAATGATAATCTCCCGTTCACGCATAAAGCGGATATAACTCTTTGCGGTGCGTTCCTTGACATCCAAGACCTGCTGTAATTGTTCGCAAAGGTCTATATAGGTGATATGTGTCTGTCGCCCGAAAATGTCACGGGCAACGCCTACCAGTTCCCTTTCCTTGCGCTTCTCCTTTTCCTCACGGGGTTTCTCACCCTTGTAAACGTGCATCCTGGCTTTTTTGTCCCACGCAAAGAGCATCAGAGGAACGTCCAGCGGGCTTCCGTCCCTTACTTTCAGGGCTTTTACCACCGACTGGGCGGGTTCATCGTCTTTCTCTATCGAAAGGATTGTAGCCGCCTTGCGCTGCAACTCGCTACCCAAATGTCCCCGCAGCTTCAAGCCGTTCGGAACGAAGTGCAGCACACAAAGAATACAGGTGTTGTAGATGCCCGCCAACCGATAAAGTTCATCTATCACCGCCACGCTTTCCGCTTCATCGTTGGCACTCTTTACAAGGTCTGCGATGCCGTCAATGACGACCAACTGAATGCCGCCATACTGGTAATAGAACTTATCCATGCTCTGCACAATGGCGTTCAAGCGTTCTTTACGTGACATACCTGTAAGACAAAATGCTTTCAGTTCATCGGGTTTGTCCGGCTGTTTAGCACGTGCCAGCAGGTTGCTTACATTCTTGAACAGTTGCACTTCCGACTGTTCGGTATCATAGAGCAAAACCGCCTTGTGCCTGCCGTTGGCGGTTATCTGTACGCCCAGCGTATCTACTTCCGCACCAGCCGGGCAGATACACCCTGCCACGATTGCGGCTACATAATTGCTCTTTCCCGTTCCCTCGCCCCCGGTGATGCCGAACAGGTTGCCTTGTGTTCCTAACGGAACGTCACCCGCTGAAATAATTTCTTGCGCTTTGGCAGGCGGGTTGTTGAAATCTATCTCGCATGATTTTAGCATAATCAATGTGTCGCTATACAGGTTGTCTAAAAATTCGATAAACAGTTTCAGGAAATCTTCACGGGTGTTCCCGGCTTTGAAGTAGTCGGATATGTCCTTTTCCTCTTTCGTTCCCGGAAGCGGTAGCAACAGACGTTTCACGCCAAATTCTTCCAATAGCTTTTCCTGCTTGCGTGAACTTTCCTTGCCCGTTTTATCCATATCGAAAAGTAGGATGATGTGTTTGAAACGGAATGTTAGCCGATAAACCAGCGTAGGCGGGATAGTCACCGTTTCGCTATTGAAGCAGATAGCATTAAAACCGCGTGCCGTCAGCGAAAGCACATCTTTCTCGCCACCCGTGATAAAGAGCGTATCGCCTTTGGCGGGCAGTTGTTCCAGTCCGAAACAGTAGTTTTCGCCGAAGCTGCCGCCGTAGAGGAAGCGGGGTGTGGAGAACGGACGGTACAGTTTGATGTGCTGCTTGCCCTTGTAGCCGTACATGGGTTCTGCCACAGATGAAGTGTAGGTGTACGGTTTCCCCTCTGCCGTTTCGCTGTTGTACTCCCGGAGCGAACAGACCTTGTAATGTTCCAGCAGTTCGGGCGTGATGCCGTACTGTTGCCAGTACACTAATTCGGCAAGCGGCAATTTCTGTTCCCGGAACTGGTAGGGCTTGACGGGCTTTTCGGGTGTTTCTTCGGGTTTGTCCGGCACTGCCCGGCAGACGGTTGCCGGGGGAATGGAAACCGGAGTGCCGGAAGCCAGCCCCAAGCCCAAATCCCGGTCGATGGTTTCCAGTATTTCCACGAAGTCAGCCGCCCGGTTGCAGTCCAGCCCCTTTAACTGCCCCACGAGGAAGAAACAGTCGCCGCTGTAACTGTCATTACCGAAGTCTTTCATCTTGTACATACCGCTATGGCGGTCAAAGTAGATATTACAGGATGCTTTCTTATCCTGATAAAGAGGATTAAGAAAGTGCCTGCCAATACGCCAGTCACCGGGTAAGTAATGTTTGAAAACAAGCAGACCGTTATTTGTTCTGCTTAGAATTTCTTCTTTCCTTAACATATTTCTGATGATTGGTTATCAGTTCATTTATACACTCCTTATCACGCTTAATCAGGCGCTCTTCCAACATTCGCTTTACTTCCTTAATCTTGTAAAAGTAATGCCCCTTGATGTCGGAGTAAGAAATCATTCCTGCCGCCCGTAGGCGTTGTAAAGTACGGTCACTGATTTTCAGGAACGTGCAGACTTCGTAACTATCCACCCAAATTTCATCTTCATCAGTCTTGTTTTCGTCCAAGTGATTGAAAATGTAGTCTGCTATGGCGGTAATCTTGTTGTCAAGTTCCTTATAGGCTTTTGACTCAAATGTTATAATCTCCATATTGCTAACTTATTGATTTGCCGCAAAGTTCGGGAGAAGAAATAACCTAAAAGTCATGGTTATATCTATCATGGTATTACTTTTTTTCAAGCTATTTTTAGGGGAGTATTGGCGTAAAAGTTCCCCAAAATGTCATTTTTCAAAGTAGATTTCACCATAAAAAGAAAGTACCATGTTGGGGAGAACATGGTACTTCTACATACTGGAATACTGGAGATTATTTCATATCATCCTCATTCATCCGCTTAACAAGATTATCTATCAGATGATGAAGATATGCCGTCCGGTCTTTTCTCTCCTTCATGGCTATATATGAAGCGTAATAATCCCCTAAATCAATGTGGAATATCGTGCTAAGGAAATTCATCATTTCTTTTATCTCCACGTTGCCATTGTTTATGTCGCCTGAAGATACAAGAGAATATCCCAGTTCGATAAGATATGACTTTTTGCCTGTGAAGCGGAACGGGTATTTGAAACATCTTTGTAGATTATCTTCTATCTGATTATTCGTTACCAGTTTCACCAATCGCTTATTCAGATAAATGCGCAGCATTTCATTGGCGATAATCTTTGCTACTTTATAGTCATATCCGGTTGAGAAATTAGGGTCTTTATCAAACTGTGCGCTATCGGTACATAACCGCAAATCTGCTTTTCCACGAACAAAATAATATTCATCATACACAGTGGAGTGTGAACGGTAGTATTGATAAAAGTCCAAATTGCGATTGAAGAAATAGGTTAGATTATCCAGTTCCCGATTGATATAATTTCTAATTACTTCATCGCTACCATTAGGACATTGTGTTTCAATCTTATATATTTTATAGAAGAATAGCAACCGACCAAGTAATTCCGGTTTCTGTGTCTTGAAAAATAAGATTTCATCCCCTTTGGTTGGAAATATATAGGTTTGTATTTTAGTTCTCAAATCATCAAGAACTGTTTGCAGTTTATGTACCATTGAAAGAGAGGTTTCGATAATATCATAACCGTAGAGGTCGATTTCTGAAATATCAACCTCTACTTGCTCTAATATCTTATCTACTACCTTTTTCATCGTATAAATAGCTTATTTCATTACGCTATTATTCGATTTTACTTCTTTTTCATTCAGTTATTGTTCTTTTGATATATAAGGAGGATAATCATCTTTAGACAACCTTTTTTCCAATGTGTCAGGGGATATATCCCAAAGCGTTGGCAAATATTCAAATACGACTTTCCCGTTATCAAGATAAAAACGAACTTTAGAATTGAAAGCGACAGGTTTATATTTATCTTCTCCTATGGGATTATCTCTATATAACAACTGATTTTCTTGCCATTTTAGCTCTATCCCGTCAAAAGTTACATCAAATATTCCACAAACTACGGCTTCCATTGTGGAATCTTGAACTGTTGTTGAAACACAGCGCATATAACCTGTGATTTGCTTTGTGCTTTTTCGCATTGCCAATTCATAACAAAACACACTCGTTCCTGTATAATCTTTGGCTATGGTGGTTCTTGCTCCTTTATCATCCAAATTGTAAACCAATTCTTGGGTAACAGTTGTCATGTCGAACTTGAAACCGTTTCCCGTTGTCACTAAATTTGAGAATGTCATTTTGTCGTTATATACGCCTTCTAAATTTCCGTTCTCTAATTTATAGACTGCACCAGTAAGCAATGTTTTACCAATGATGTTCTCTTTTAAAAATTGAATTATTTCGTCTTTCATTTTATCTTTTGTTTTACTTCAATAGGTAAATAGATTTCCGTTACCAATTCTTCCATGCTTGCTTTATCGGGAGTATTGGTATATATTTCAAAAGTCATTTGTTCTCTTAAACTATACTTGCTATTAGGCAACCAATCAAGGTAAATATCCCGATAAATTCTATTTAATTCATGGTATCTTCCTTTTATATTGAATACCGAATATAGACCTGTTTCTATGTTTAGAACACTGAAACCTTTAGGAATTTCCATTGAATAGGGGACAGTTATACCAATCAAAAATCGGCATTTATCTATTTCCGTAATATCAAGGCTATCCAAACTGATGCTAACGTATTTGAAGCCTTTATCTGTCAGATTGTATTCCTTGGCAAATTCCATTATTTGCTCCCACAAAGTAGAATATGCTTGCTTATTTCTATGCGTTCGCTCGAATTTCAAATATGCAACTTTAATTTCTTTAATCCTCTTTATTGAATACTCCAGTCGTTTTATAATCTTGTTTTCATAAGCAACATTTGAATATGCTTTTCTGAAAGCAGGAATAGACATCTGAAAATGCTTCTTAAATGCCCTTGATAAAGTATGTTTATTTTGAAAATTTATCTGTTCAAGTAGTTCCGATACCCTTGTATTCGTTGAAATAAGTTTGAAAGCAATATATTCTAACCTTAACCGCTGAATATAATCACCGACATTCTCTCCAACAACATCTTTGAATACTCTCCGGAAGTGATACATAGACATACAAGCTACATGAGATAAATTGTCACAATTTAAGTCCTCAAATAAATGCCTGTTAATATATTCTTGAACATTCATTATAAGGTCATAGTGTATATGGGCAGTGTTTATCTTTTGCTTCCACCGCTTTAGATTGGGTAACCTGTCGGATAACACATTTCTCAATTCCTCGCTTTTGTAATTCGTACCAGCAATTTGATTATAAGAATCGGGGAAAAGTCCCCAAAGATAAATGAGGTACTCCATTGAGAAATTAAAAAGATATTTGCCGGAGTTCAAACAACAAGAACAAAATTCCTGATTGAGTGTACCATCAGAATTTGTTCCATATTCTGTAATACCCTCAATTCCTAACGGCATACCACAACTTTGGCAATATTTGGTTTCTATGTCTGTTTCCATTGCTGTTTCTATTATTGAGAGCAAAGTTACTCAATCTGTTACGAAATCAGTTACCATAAATAGTCATTTTTGAAATAAGCTGCAAAATCGTAACCTGTGTATATCATTTATAGCAAACTTACTTATACTGCAAATTGTCAATTGCTCTCTGAACCCTGTCTAAAAATCGGGAAGCGTGCGCCCCGTCCATTTGCGTGTGGTGGAACTGGAAAGAAACGGTAAGCGTCGTTTTCAGCAGGCGGCGTTTGTATTTGCCCCAAATAAGAAACGGATTATTAAAAATGCCGCTATACATCCCGACAGCCCCGTCTATTTCATATTGTGCCAATGCGGAAGTTCCGATAACCATGCTTTCCGTCAAGTCGTGATTGACGCAACTTTCAGCCACTTGTTTGGTAAGTCGCAGATAGTGTCGATTAAACAAAGATAAATCATCGCAGAAAGGAATATCACACGAACTTACCTCGCCCTCTCTGTTGGCGACAATGGTGTTTACTGCAATGGTATCGTACTGCATCAGTTTACCGCCAACGGGCAGCAGATAAAATTCTTTCACGTTTCTTGCGGCTTTGCCGATACACCAGCACATCAACATATTAAACTTCATGCCCGATTTCCGGCTGATTTTCACAAGGCGTGACACATTGAGTGTCTTAAAGAACGTCACCATTGGCATAGGTGCGTTCATCCACATTTCAAAGGCGTATGCCCGGCTGGTTTCTTGGGGATTTACTTCTTTCATACTTAATGCTATTTTCATTTAATGAATCAGACGGCAAAAGTAGGAGAAGCGTTTGAACCCGGATAGAACAAACGGGACATTTACACGGGATTGGTGAACAAATCGGAATAAGGATTTGATACTTTCAGTAAAGATATGGGCGTATATCCGCAGAACTTCTTGAACTCCCGGATAAAGTGTGACTGGTCAGCATAACCGCTGGCGTATGCTATTTGTGCCTGATTGATTTCTTTGCCCGCTTGATGCTGCATCTGCGCCAAAGCCTTTTGGAAGCGGACGATACGGGTATATTCTTTGGGATTGATGCCTACAAAGGAATGAAACAACCGCTCGAACTGCTTTTTGCTCAGGCAGGCAATGGAAGATAATTCGTTTACAGAGATTTGCGGAGTGATATATATTCGCTGTATGGCGGCATCTATTCTTTTAATTCTGTATGTGGTATCAGCTAAATTATCGGCAATTTGTGACAACAGCCATTTTTCTATATAGCTTATGCAAATAGAATTATTCTCACAGTCAAATATTCGTGTAGCCAGTTCATTCAAACTTTTGTTTTCAAGGCTGTAACCGGACACTTCTTGATTATAAAAGAGTGAAGTCGGTATGTTCAGAAACATACTCATAGCGTGAGGGTGGAATACAACCACTATCATTTCTGTATTGCCGTCTGCATACAAATGGGATGAAAAATTAACTTGTCCGCTGATGGTAAGTTTGTCTTGTGCAGCATTCAATTCGGGAATATATAGTGGTGCTTGCTTATGGAAGATGATTTGAGGGCAACCGATAGGATAAGTAAAGGCATCCAGCGGCCGATTGCTCTTGAATACCCAATAATACCTGACGTAAGGTTGCAGTAACTTACAAGGTTTGTAAAACTTGAACTCATCTTGAATCATTTTACAAATCTTTATCACTAATTGAGTCTAATATATTTTTCATGCGCTTGCTCACATTTTCCAATATATCAGTGTATTTATTGTAATTTCCATGTATATTATTGACTTGTCGACATATCTTTTTCTTGTTTTTTATCCAGACCTTATTTAATAGGTCTATATATATTTGATACTCGTTTTCCGGATGTAAATATTGAACTTCTTCCATTAGATAGGAACATCTATTACTATTTATAGGATGGTTATTAGGAGTCGGAATCAAATTTGCCTCTTCTAACCAAGAATAAATAAGAAAAAAGAAAATAGGTGCAAAAAGTAATAACATCTGATTTTTATCTGTTAGGTAAATATGATACAATACGTGTACTGCAAAAATATCAGCCACAATTTCTTCATCATTTTTCATTTTATTTCTAATATTAGGAGAAGGTTTTTTGCTGAAAGGCCATACGAGTTCTTCTATACTATCAATATAAGCATGTCCCATTTCATGAAGAATTATAAATATTTCAATTCCTGATAACAGAGACTCGTCTTCAGGGATTAGATTAAAAAAGCTAAATGCTTTTGCATGATTATTAGTAAGTAGTCCAATTGTCGTTCTTCTAAATTGTCGATGCATTCTCCATCTAATTATATTCCATAAATTGGAATTAGTTTGTTGCTCTATTATAAAAGGCTGCAAACATCTGCAAAAGACATGCGCAAAATAACAAGTTCCCGATGTAATAGAAATTCGTTTATCCATACCAAACCATGATGCATAGTCTGCATTTACAATACTCCATCCTGAAACATCATTAATTCCATCTATTGGAATGATAATTTTCAAGCTATCCAATGTTTTGCAAATAATGTTATATTCTTCATCTAATATTGTTTGATAATGAGGTAAAGGTAATATCTTTTTAAAATAGTAATATAAACAAATTTCGGTGTTAAGTTTTATTATCCAGCGAAAGAATGAATTGTTAGGAAAATGCTTTACTAAAAACAATATAACTCTATTGTGACGATAAAATAGAAACTTAAAATCCTTAATGATATTTTTTTTCAAACTTGGTTGTTGAGTTATTGCTGTAGATATTCTATTAGTAATAATATGTAATTTATTCATAAGGCTTTTCTCTTTAATTATGATATATTTGGATACAAATTTAAGATAATAATATCAAGACTAGAATATTTTGAGCATTTTTAGTGCAAGGTGCAAGCTATATATCTATATATAGCTTGCACCTTGCACTAACCGCAGAATATTTATTTTCAATGATTTGCATTTATCAAAAGAAAGCCGTATCTTTGAACCGTAGTTTTAGGCAGACAACGAACAGCCAAAAGGTGACAGAAAAGCGTTATTCTTGTAACCTAAGTTGTACCCCCTAAGGCTTTGACATGATGATAAGAAATTGAATTTCAAGGATATTGGGGAGTCGGTTCATAACCCTGTCTCTCCGCAATAAACATTGATTATCAGTGATTTATGAGACTTGCACCCAGTTTTACACCCTATAATGTAGAATTGGGTGTTTTTGTTTTATTTAACTATGCATTTAAACTGTCTATTTTTTTATTTTGTGATTGGTTACGAGGTTGATTCGGCTATGTGTTGTTCTATGAAATAAAAAAAGTAAAATTATTCCAACTTTTTAGCAACTGTTAGTGAGTATGATAAAAATGAAAGTTAAAGATATGAATAACAAACAGCATGTCCAATTGACAAAAGTTACTGATTACGATTTTGTTTCAGCAGAGAAGGACAAATATGGGGTTTTTTATAGTCGTGATGGTTTACGATTAATTGATGTTGATAATAAAACTTTTTCTTGTAGAGAATATAGAATAAAAGAAAGTGTTAAGATTATCTGTGATTATGCTTTTGCAGGTTGTTCTACTATTATTAATGTTATTATACCTGATTCTGTAGAGGTAATAGGGGAAAGAGCTTTTAGCGGCTGTTGTTTCTTAAGAGAAGTTTCTTTGGGTCATTCGGTTAAGATTATTAAGGAGTTTGCTTTTAAAGATTGTAAAGCATTGCGGGAACTTAAATTACCTGAATCTTTAGAAGAAATAGGACTAATGGCTTTTTCATATACGAGTTTGAAAGAAATTGTACTTCCGAAATCTTTGTTAAAAATAACAGGAAATCCCATAGTATATAATAAAGTTAAATTTGTGAATAATTCCCCTAATTTTACTGTTGAAAATGAGAATTTGTTTACTAAGAATAAGCGTGTTCTTATTTCTTTTCAGTCTAATGTGACTTCTTATATTATTCCTAAAAGTGTAGTTGCAATAAGTGGGTATGCTTTTTGGTATTGCTCTGATTTGGAATTAATTACAATTTCGCCAACAGTCAAATGGATGGGAGAGAATCCTTTTGCATATACAAAAGCAATAATTGAGAATCTATCAGAGAATTTTATTCTTGAAAATAATCTGCTTCTGACTAAAGATGGATCCTCGCTTATTGGTTGTTATTCTAATTATAAGATAATTAACGTACCTGCTTCTGTGAATGTTATAAAGAGGAATGCTTTTTTTAGAAGTGAGGTGGTTGAAGTAGTGTTGCCCGATTTGGTAGAAAGAATTGAGGATAATGCGTTTGAAAGTTGTATCGCTTTGCAGAAAATAAATTTGCCTGAATCTATAAAATATTTAGGTAATGGAGTCTTTTATGGTTGTTCATCATTACAGAATATGAAGCTTCCTCAATATTTAATTTATTGTGGTAGCTCTGTTTTTTCTAAATGTAGTTCGTTACAAACTATTGAACTTCCTATATCAATGAAGTCCATTAATAAGAGTATGTTTTCTGGTTGTTCTAGCTTGAAAAATATTTTAATTCCTAATTCTGTGACAAGAATAGGTAGGGCGGCTTTCTATCAATGTAAATCTTTCAAGGAAATTATAATTCCTAAATCAGTACAATACATAGATCGATTAGCATTTAGATACTGTAGGAATCTGAAAGCTGTATATATTCCAGATTCTGTTAAACGTATAGGGATGTACGCTTTTAGTGATTGTCAGGAAATTACAACAGTAAGTAGAGGAAGAAGTATTTATCGAAAATATGAATCAATGGGTCTTATAGCTACACCTCCAGGTAATAAAGAAAAAATTGAACGGATGTTGCCTAAATATTTGCATGATATTATTAAAGAGTTAACATATAAAGAATTTATTAATTGCAATATGCAGTTATACGAGAATATAAAGACAGAAAGGGAGTATGATTATAACTATTTAGATCGTGTAAAATGTCCAAGGTGTGGAGATTGGTATTATGTAGATGATGGAGTTTGTGATACTTGTGGCTATCCTTGGAATGAATGAAATTGTGAAATATTTGTATAGAAAAAGAGGTGAGCAATGCTTCACCTCTTTTGTTTTTTACTGGTAATAAAAAGTTATAAAGATGTCACGTAACTATTTTACTAGGGTGTCAATAGCTTCTTTATGTTCTATGTACCAAACCATTGCTTTAATTAGAGACTTCAACATAGCCTTGCAATGGGGAAGATGCTATGTGAGTCTTCTTTTTATATTCATATTTAAAGAATTTTTTAAGCAGTAACATTACTGCTTACTCTACAGTAGCAAATGTAATACAAATAGAATAAATATTGTTGTTTTTACGGAAGAATTTGACAATAATGATAATCTTTTTGCCTAAAAAACTATAGTTTAACCCCCTTTTTTAGTCTGTTTTTCTCTTTTTGGGTGTGGCTTACACCCAGCTTTTCTTTAAGTTCCTGAAACTTCATCCTAAACCATTCAAGTATCGGTATACCGTCAATGCATAGCCTGAATTTCCCATTCTCCTGCGGGTTTCTCTCTATGGTTGCCGTTGAGTGCTCCGTCCTGAACTTCTCCTTGTGTTCCTTCGAATAGAGCCTGCCTTTGAACCCTACGGGCTGCAGGCTGACGATTTGCCTTGTCAGTTCTTCGGTGAACCCCACTTCCCGGCATTGTTCGGCTATGGGCAGCAGTTCCGTTACGATAGGGAAATAGGTGTCTATCTGTTTCAGTCTGTTGTCGTACCCTGCAATTTTCTGTTGGTAACTTCGGTCTATCTTGTTTATCTCGCTGTTGTGGCGGTTCTCCATTTTTGTTTGCTCCCTCTGTTCGGCTTGTACTTGTCTTTGCAGATTAGCTATATCCTGCTTCAAGCCCTCATTCTCCGCTTCCAGCCTCTTGACCTTGCTGCCGCCCAAAAGAGAACTCACCCCGTCCGCTATGGCTGTGGTGGCGTTCACCGCTGCGCTCTTCATCTTCTGCGTGTTGATTTCCCCCTTGACCTGCTTTAACTTCTTCTGTGCTTCCTCTTCCAGCCCCAGCAGGGTTTCTATGTTCTCCTGCAGGCTGTCCTGTTGCTCTACCAGTCCCTTGTAGTATTGCATGGTGGAGATGTGTTTTGCCAGTGAACCGTCTATTCCTCTTTGCAAGCCATACTTGCCCATGGCTTGTGCGTAGGTGTCCTGATAGTGTTTCAGCCTATGCCTTGCCATGACGTCATCAGCACACAGCCGTACATCCTGCGTGTTCTTCTTGCGGTATTTCTTTTTCCCGTTCTGTTCTTCCTTTCTGGCTTTCCTGCGCTCCCCGGTCACTATCGGTACGATAGTGGCGTGTATGTGAGGTGTCTTCTCGTCCATGTGCAGTACTGCCGATACGAGGTTCTGCTCCCCGTATGTTTCCCGGATCCATTTCAGACTGTCGTTACACCAGTCTTCAATCCGTCCTTCCGCTTCCATTTGCTTCATGTCCTTGTTGCTTCCGGTAAGGAGTATCCGGATTGCCTTCACCTGATTGGCGCTCACCTTGCGTCTGATGCCTGCCGTTTCTATCCGGTGGGCTATCGCCTGCGTGCGGTTCCTCACCCCTTCGGGAAACTGTACGAGCTCCCGGTTCAGGTGTGTGCGCGTTCTGTCCGCATTTTTCGGGTGAACGGTGCGCTCTATGTGTGCGGACATCCTGCTGTCCGTCCCTTTTGCCTTTTCCAGATGCAAAACTGCATATCCCATAACTGTCAATAATTTCAGGTTAATACTTCCCCTGCCTTGCCTTTATGCCGCATGGCAGACGGGGTTTCCAAAGGGGCGGCGCCCCTATGGCTCGTTGGGGCTTTTTTAGCAATGTGTGCATTGCGTTAAGAAAAAGCCCTAATGAGCTATGGCTTTTTTCAAAGCCTTCCGGTGGCTGTGCGGCTACATCCTGATCCCTTTGCCTTTCTTCTTCGGCTGCTCTGTCTGCCGTTGCCTTTTTTCCGCTTTCGGTTTCTCTTGCTGCCGTTGCGCCTGTCCTGACCTTTTATCCCGCAGGAAGTCGTTCAGATCGTTGTACCCTTCGTATATGTGCGATGTGTCCCGTATGCGTAGCCCGTACTCTTTTTGCAACTCCTGAACGGCCTCGATTCCCGCCTTGTCGTTGTCAAGGAAACAATGGATGCTTTCATAACCGCCCAACGGTCGGATTGCTTTGGAAAGGTCGGAAGTCGAGTTCAGTACGATGTAGTCCTGTCCGTTAAGTTCGGGACGGTCGGGACACCTTTCCAGCCGCAGGGTGAGGAAAGAGAGGTAGTCCATGAATCCCTCGAAGATGTAGCATGCCTCCTTCGACTCCGATTGTCGTATATGGGTGATGTCCTTCGGTGCTATGCATCCCTTGAAATGCTTGTTGCGTATCTCGTATCCTCCCGAACGGTTGGGGAAGCCTATAGCATAGTATGGGGTTTCCCCGGTCAGATAGCGGACCTCCCTGCATTCTCTTTTTGCCAGTTCCGTATTTATTCCCCTTTGCCGCAGGTAGGCATACAGGGCGGGAGAGGAGAGCGGTACTACCTCCAACTGCCGGAAACTCGGCTTTGATAAGGGTTGCTTGCCAAAAGAGAAAGAGACCGGGCGCACGTTTTGTGCCTGCTCCCTTATCCTTTCCAAGAGGTAGGGCAGACTGTCGGATGCGTATAGCTCCTGTGCCAGTGCGATGATATTACCACCTTTGCCTGCGCATCAAAATCATACCATAGGTTGCGTTCGGTGTTCACCTTGAAGGAGGGTTCCTGTTCGTCCCTGAACGGTGAGTTGTACCATAGACTACCACCTTGTTGCCTTACCGGACTGTATCCAAGACTGTGCAGATATTCCTCTATGCGTATCTGCTTCGCTTCATTCATATTCATCATATTTCTGTTTTAAGTAGATATTGTTTTTGGGTTTTTCGCCCGTACCCTTTCATGTGTTACGGGCTGCATCCGCTTTACTTTACTTTGCTATATATATGCCCCCAGACTAAAGTAAAGCGGTTTCCGGTCTGTGCCGTCATGGTGGAGGCCTGGTATGAGACCATACCCTTTTCCGTACTGTCATACCGTTGTTCTTGTCAAGTGTGAATATTATTTTTTCTTTTCGCCCGTATCTTTTTGTATATTACGGGCTATATCCACTTTACTTTACTTCCGTATATATATGGTACGGGACTAAAGTAAAGTGGTTCCCATACAATACCGCTAATAGTGAAAATCGGGTTTGAAGGTGTATTTCCTGCCGTTCTCCTGTACTATCATCCGTTTGTTTTTCAGTACTGTAATGAGGTCTGTCAGCCTGTTTCCCCCAAGCATGACACCGACAGAGGCGTAGGTTTTCCTCAATTCTTCCGCAAGCTCCTTGTAGCCGTATTCATCTTTGAGTGTGAATGCCGCTTCCAGTGCGATGCGGTGCTGCTTCTCTGTGATGTCCTTGTAGGGGTCGAACTTCTCCCTTTTCCCTTTTCCCGGGTCCTTGTGTTTGAACAGGTATTCGTCCAGCAGTTCGGGCAATGCCTCCCCGTTGATGCGGAATGCGAACGGTTCGAAGTTCATCGCCCTGATATGTGCTGCCTTGACCGTACTGATGTCGGGGTCCTTCTCGTCCTTCTCCACTTGCAGCACTGTTTCGGCCTTGTTGCTAAGCTCCGTTCCGATGTGTCCCCTTGCGTTCTCGTCCCCCTTGTTCTGATGCAGTATGGTGTGTATGTGTATGTGTCTTTCCCCCGTCCATGTCATCAGCAGGGAGATTACCTTCGTGGACTCGCTGGGGCTGTTGATGTCGTACACCATATCCCGTATTCCGTCAATGACTACCAGCCCTACATTTTCGGTGCGGTAAATGGCCTCCCTCACGATTGCTATTCGTTCCTCGGGCGTGTACTTCCTTAGGACAAGGAATTCAAGGTCTTTATGGTTCCTGCCTGTCGGCAGTCCCGCCATGCGCAATATTCTTTTTGCCACTTTCGCACAGTGGTAGGAACTTTGTTCGGTATCCACATAGAGTATTTTCCTCCTGTTTTCGGGCAGTTCCGCCGTGTAGCTTAGCACTGTCCCGTTTTTCAGTGCAGCCGCCACGATTGCGGAAACATTGAACGTTTTCTTGCTCTTTGCTTTTCCGATTGATGCGCTGAAGTTCCCCAGCGTGCCTATGACGGAACCGTGTACTTTCAGTATTTCGGGTGCCCTCTCGTAGTCTTCCGAAAGGTCGAGCCGTGAGGCTTGCCACAGTATCACCGCCGCTTCGGGCGTGACTTCTTTTCTTTCTCTGTACTCCATGTCCGTACCTCCTTATCTGCGTCCCCCGCTTTTGTGTCCTGCCAGTTCGAGTGCCATGTCCGCATCTACGATGATTTTGCGTCCTATCTGCGTAATGGCTCTGTCTATCTTCCCACTTTTCTTGATGCGGTTTGCTGTGGGCATACTGCACCCGAACAGGCGTGCTATGCCGCCTATCCCGTACACGTATTTCTTTTCCGTATCGGCTGCGGGCTGTGCTGCTCTCGCTTCCCTTTCCTGCAGGGCGTGTCGGTTCAGTAATATAAATTCCTCTCCCGTCATCTGCCATACGGGCTTTGATAAAAGTTCTCTGATTTCCATGTTGGAATGAATTTAACGTTTGTACTGTAAGCCCTGCGCACGGGCTTTTTTGTTTCGTTCGAACAGTGCAAAGTTAATCCCGGATACGGGTGGTAAGGATGTGGATAGCGTGAATGGGGTATCACGCTATCTCACTAAATATCAGAAGATAATAAAGAGTGGTGAAAAATATTTCGGGTGGTAAAAGTGGTTGTTTCGTGGAATGTCGTGGCGTATCGCTGACTATCGGAATATTGACTGCATTTCCTTCGCAAATATCTGATTGCTGTCACTGGGTAAATCGGTCCGGGGTACGGGTGCCTTGTATTTTGATTTATAGTATGTGTCGTCTATTCCCAGCAGGTTCATGATGTCTTTTCTCCATTTTTCTCTGTCTGGTTTGTGCAGTGTTTCACCCATAAGGAAAATAAGATAACATACACGAGCCTTTTCCCTCGGTCTTATTATCAGTTTGCCTTCGCACGGTTGCAGGTTCATGCTGGCGTAAAAGTCCAGTTCGGAAATGGCTTCGAACTGTTCACCGTTACATTTTTCGTAAACGGCTGACAAGAGTTTCATGGGAAAATAGGTGGGTGAGGGTGTCGGTGTGGCGGCCTCTTTTTCTTCCCCTTCCTTTTTCTTTTGGCCGGTCATGTATTTTTCGAGGATTGCCAGCAGCGATCCGTCCAGCCTGTATATGTCTCCGCAGCGGTTTTTCAGGTATTGTAGGGCTTCCCGCCTTGCCTGTTCCTTCTGTGCATATAGTTCATCCAGCTTGGCTTTCTCCCTGTCGTATTCCCGTTTGCACTGCCCGTATCTTTTTTCCAACCTTTCCTCTTCCTGACGATCATGTTCCCTGAAACCGACTGCCTCCAAAGATCCGTTAGCTTCCATAAGTTCCCGGTAATATTCGTTTGTGATTTGCATTTGTCTTTCGATGTCCCGGTCATGACATCTTTCATGCTGCCGGCAGATATGTTCAATATCGAGACGGTCGAAAAACTCCTTGCAGGTATTATACATTGAGATATTGTTTTCAATCTCCCGTTTCAGGCTGTTCAGCAATATGGAAAAGTGCGTACCCTCCGTTTCAAGCATGAGGCTGATAAGTGCCTTTTCAAAGGTCTGTGTGTCTTCATACTCTTTGTAAAAGTCATGAATGAACTTCTGCTTCTCAAAAGAGAGGCCGTCACCGGATGTTATTTCCGTATATGTCTTGTTGAGTTTCCCGTAGCGGGGTATCATTGAGGTTATTCTTTCTTCCATGCTATTGTTGTGTTTACAGTTGGTTGAATTTGTTCATCGCATTGGCCTTGATGTCATCGGCAACGTCTATGTATGGTTTCATCGCCTTGTAGTCGCTGTGTCCCGTCCACTTCATCACTACTTGTGCGGGAATACCCAATGCCAAAGCGTTGCAGATGAATGTCCGTCTTCCGGCATGGGTTCCCAGCAGGGCGTATTTGGGTGTGACGGTGTCTATACGTTCATTTCCCTTGTAGTAAGTTTCCCTTACCGGGTCGTTGATTTCCGCAAGTTCCCCCAGTTCTTTCAAATAATCGTTCATCTTTTGGTTGCTGATGACCGGAAGTGCCTTGTGATCTTCAAAGTGTACGCTTTTGTATTTTTCCAGTATCGCCTTGCTGTGGTTGTTTAACTCTATGATAAGGCTGTCCGCTGTCTTTACGGTGGTCACTTCTATATGGTCGGGCTTGATGTCGCTCCGTTTGAGGTTGTACACGTCCGAATAGCGCAGCCCGCTGAAACAGCAGAACAGAAAAACGTCCCTTACCCGTTCGAGATACTGCTTGGTTTGGGGTATCTTGTAGTCTTTCAGTCTGTTCAGTTCCTCCCATGTGAGGAATATCACTTTTTTGGGTGTGTTTTTCAGCTTGGGCTTGAAGCTGTCATAAGCCATGTTCTGATTGTACCCTTTCTTGAAACTCCACCGCAGGAACCATTTCAGGAAGGCTATCTGCTTGCCTATGGTGCTGTTACGCATATCTTTCTTGTTACGCAGGAAGTCCACATAGTCATTCAGACCGTTCTCGGTGAACGTATCAAAGGAAAGTTCATCCCTGAACTCTTTCAGGTGGTTCTTTACCGCAGCGAATTTTTCGTAGGTTGCGTCTGTCCAGTCGTTCTGTTTCCCGCATTCCCTTACAAACTCCTCGAACGCCTCCCAAAAGCTGATTTTAGGTCCTTCGGCTGTTTCCTGCTCTGTGACTGGTGCATCCTTCATCCTTGCATTGAAGCTGTCCTTTATCTGTGCGGGTGTGGGTAGTACGTTCTGTACTTCAAACTCTTTGAAGATGTTCTGTATCTCCGTATACTGTCTTAGCAGGTCTGCATTGATTTCGGATGCGCTTAGCTTCAGTTTGTTTGTGCATCCGTTCTTTACCCTTTGTTTGTCCGTATCCCATTTGGTAGCGTCAATGCGGTAGCCCGTTGTAAACTCTATACGCTGGCTTGCGAATATCACACGCATACGGATAGGCACATTCTCTGTGATTGGCACACCGTTTTTCTTCCGGCTTTCCAGTGCGAAAATGATGTTTCTTTTGATATTCATAATTGGGTGTGTTTGAAAATTGACACCCAAAAATACACCCAGAAAGTGAGATATGCAAAGATATTAAGAGATATTTTATTTTCTGTTTACTTTGTAATAACTTGGTAATTAACAAGATATTACGAGTTTGTGATATTGTTTGAAATGATAGGTGATAGAACCTGTCTCTCCGCTTCAATTAATAGATAAATCCCTGTAAAGTAGTACTTTACGGGGATTTTTTATTTTGTGTATGTGAATAAGATAAGCATAAAAAGGGGCGGTTTCTGTTGAAATAGAAAATAACACTATTTGAACTGTTTATTTTAGAATAAACACTCTTTTTTCAGATTGAATTTATCGGTTTAAAGAATATTATTCCAAAATGCTTATTATCAGTTAAATATCTGTTTTGATCTACTGTCGGATTTCAGTTTTTATATCTACCTTTGTTCTGATTGTACGAGATTTGATAGTTATAATATTAATGAATAGAATGATGAAAAAACAGACCCAAGCGATTCATACGCAGTTCCAAAGAAGAGATGCTTACAATTCTCTCAGTATGCCGGTTTACCATACAGCGGCTTATGAATTTGACAATGCTGATGACATGGCTGATGCTTTTTGCGGGCGGACAGATGCTCCGGATTACTCCAGAGTGATGAATCCCACAGTGACTTTTTTTGAGAATAAGGTGAAGGAACTTACGGGGGCAGCAGAAGTCATAGCCCTCAATTCCGGTATGGCGGCTATTAGTAATACATTATTTTCAATTGCAGCTGCAGGAAAGAATATAATTACATCGCGTCATTTGTTTGGTAATACTTATTCGTTTATTGCTGGTACATTGTCCCGCTTCGGGGTGGAACCTAGATTGTGTGATTTGACAGACATTGGAGCAGTAGAGAAAGTAGTAGACAGTAATACCTGCTGCATTTATGTGGAGATTATCACCAATCCGCAGATGGAAGTGGCGGATTTACAGGCGCTCTCACGGATAGTTCATGAAAGGGGAATTCCTCTCATCGTTGATACTACGCTTATTCCTTTCACAGAATTCGATTCACATAGCTTAGGCGTAGATATTGAAGTGGTTTCCAGTACCAAATATTTATCAGGGGGAGCCACTTCCATTGGTGGTTTAGTAATTGATTATGGTACATGTCCGGGATTCGGTAAACGTATGCGTACAGAGATGTTACTCAATCTGGGAGCTTATATGACTCCTCATGTGGCCTATATGCATACTATCGGATTGGAAACATTGGACGCGCGATATCGGATACAGTCTGCCAATGCCGCTATGTTGGCTGGTAAGCTTCGCATATTATCTGCTGTCAAACGTGTGAATTATGTGGGGCTGAAGGATAATTCATACTACGCTTTGGCACAAAGACAGTTTGGTCCGACTGCCGGTGCTATGATTACGATAGACCTGGAAAGTAAAGAGGCATGCTTTGCTTTCATCAACCGACTGAAATTGATACGTCGCGCTACTAACTTGTTTGACAATAAGACGCTTGCTATTCATCCTGCAAGTACTATTTTTGGACCGTTTACTGATAAACAGCGACAGGACATGGATGTGTTGGATACGACTATCCGTTTCTCAATTGGTTTGGAGGATGTGGATGATCTGTTTGACGATGTCAGACAGGCTTTGAATAATAAAAAGGATTAGAAGCAAAAATCTGAAAGTCATACACGCAACTGTAAATATACCGCAAATATGGTATATAAAATGCCATTCATACGGGATTTATCAGCTTGTATATATCTAATACCTTTGCCCCATCATTTTAACAGTAAACAATAATGGGTAAAAGGATTCATTTATTTTTGCTTGCTCTTGCAATAGGAGTGATACAAGGGGCAGCACAGGTGACAACAGTGCGGGGCATCGTCACCACAGAAGAAGATGGGGAGCCGGTTATCGGTGCCTCAGTTATAGTGAAAGGAACTTCATTGGGTACCGTAACTGATGTCAACGGGAGATTTGAACTGAGTGGATTCCCGCCATCAGCCACCCGGCTGCTAATCTCTTACATTAGTCTGATGGCAAAAGAGGTGGCTATTGCACCACAGGTATCGGTAACACTGAAGAGTGATACGCATCTGCTGGATGAGGTAGTAGTAACGGCTTTGGGTATTTCACGCGAGAAAAAGGCATTGGGCTATACGGCACAGGAAGTAAAACAGAATGCTTTGGTGCAAGGGAAAGATAATAATCTGTTAAATTCGTTGAGTGGTAAGATAGCTGGTGTGCGTATTACCAATACACAAGGAGATGTTGGTTCCAGTCGCATCGTTATTCGTGGTGAAACTTCTATTGCAGGTGAGAATCAACCGCTTTTTATTGTGGATGGAATCCCAGTGGATAATTCGCAGCTTAATGCACGTTCCAGCGGACGCGATTTTAAAAATGCAATAGCAGACCTGAATCCGGAAGACATAAAAACACTTACTGTATTGAAAGGTCCGAATGCCGCTGCCCTTTATGGTGCGCGTGCTGCTCACGGTGCTATTGTCATCACTACTAAGGGAGGAGACAAAAGGCAGAAAGGGATAGGGATTACATTACATTCTTCCACGCAAGTCTCTTTTGTTGCTACCTTGCCGGAGTTTCAAAATCTTTTTGGACAAGGGGCAGGGGGACGGTTCAGTTATGTAGATGGCAAGGGTGCAGGTGTGAATGACGGGGTAGACGAAAGCTGGGGGCCACGTCTTGATATTGGTTTGTTGATTCCTCAGTTCGATAGCCCATTGGACGCTGACGGTAATCGTGTGGCTACTCCCTGGGTATCCCATCCCAACAATGTACGCGATTATTTTCGCATGGGTATTTCTACAAACAGCGGTATTTCTGTTGCCCGTGGAGACGACAAATACCAGTTCCGTGTAGGATATAACTACGAAAAACAAGTCAGTATCGTTCCTGATGCTGGAACTAATAAGACGAATATCAGCCTAAATACGGATTACCATCTGGCAAAATGGATTGTGGTGGGAGCTACGGCCAATTACATCGTTTATACAGCTCCCAGTTTACCGGGGTCAGCTACCCCCTCGGGCAGTAACGTACGTTCTAACAGTCCTATGCTTCAGTTCTTGTGGTTCGGACGTCAAGTGGATACGAACTCATTGAAGGCGGACTATACTCGCAACTGGAATTCAAGCTATTACGACAATCCTTTTTGGAGTGCTTCTTATAATACACAGAGTCAGGAACGTCATCGTCTGATAGGTGATCTGCATGCCGAATTCCGTCTGACAGATGGGTTGAATGTGCGTTTCCGTACTAGTACCGACTGGTATAATGACCGGAGGAAATCCAAAGTAAAATGGGGGAGTGCAGGTGCCGGTTCGCCTTACGGCAGTTATGCTGAAGATGCCTATACGGTGAAAGAGAATAACACAGAAGTATTGGCGACTTATATCAAACAGTTGAATAAAAATTGGGGAATTGACGCTCTTCTGGGTTTTAATGTACGTAACAAACAATATGAGAATAATTATCAGGCTGCTCCCCGTTTGGCGGTTGCTGATCTTTATACATTGACTAACTCGCGTGATCCGCTCACTTCGTCCAATGATTTCTACCGTTTACGGCAATATGGCCTTTACGGTTCCATACAACTGGATTACCGTCGTTGGGCTTTCTTGAATATAACAGGACGGAACGATTGGTCGTCTACACTACCTGTGGACAACAATTCTTATTTCTATCCTTCGGTGACGGCTAGTGTGTTGCTTTCTGAAGCTTTCGGATGGAGAAGTAAAGCTGTTAACTACCTAAAAATACGTGGAGGATGGTCTCAAGTGGGAGCAGATGCCAATCCTTATCAATTGGCAACGGTCTTTACTTCAGAAACAGCTTTCAATGGGAATCCACTTCAAAGTTCTTCTACCATTGGTATGAATCCGAATCTAAAACCGGAGAAGACGTCATCTATAGAAGCTGGTTTCGAGGCGGCTTTTTGGGACAATCGCCTATACTTGGATTTCACTTACTATAAGACCGATAGTCGTAATCAAATATTGAAACTAGCTACTACTGCTGCCAGTGGGTACACGTCGCAGGTGCGTAATGCCGGACATATCCGTAATCGTGGCTATGAAATACAATTGGGCACTGTTCCTATACAAACATCGAAAGGGTTTCGTTGGAATCTGGATTTGAATTATGGTGCCAACAGCAGCAAGGTTGTCAAATTGGATGATGAAGGTTTGATTACGAGTTACCAGCTCTACTCGTCTGGTATTCAGATACTGGCTTCAGTGAGCGAAGCTTATGGAACCCTGTTCGGCACTTCATACGTGCGTGATGCTAATGGAAACGTTGTGGTGGATGCTAACGGTCTGCCTAAGATTTCGACCACTAATAAAACGTTGGGGAAGTTTACGCCCGACTGGACAGGCGGTATCAGTAACACTTTCAGTTATCGTTCGTTAAGTCTTTCTTTTCTGATAGATGCAAGTGTAGGTGGTTCTATTTTTTCCAACACTAATAAAACTGGAAAATATACCGGTGTATTAGCTAACACATTATCGGGCCGGGATGCCGAGCACGGTGGCTTGTGGTATTATACTGACGCCATGGGTAACAATGTACGATTACCAGAATCTCCTTCTTATTCCGTATCCTCTGATGGACTTTACTATGCCCAGGTCAATGAGCAATCCACCCGTGTGTATCAGGATGGCATTATGGTAGAAGGAGTGACGGAAAGTGGTTCTAAGAACGAAGAGGTTGTATCTGCCGAGAAATACTACCATCGTATTTACAGTATTGCTGAAGCTAATGTATATGATGCTTCTTACGTGAAACTGCGAGAAGTCGCTTTGAGTTACCGTCTACCTCGCTTGTGGACGCAGAAACTGCATTTGCAAGAAGCTTCCGTTACACTGACGGGACGTAACTTGTGGACTATTTATAAGAGCGTCCCTAATATAGATCCGGAATCGGCTTTGACTACTGGAAACGCACAAGGAGTAGAAGCCTATTCATTGCCTACAACACGTTCCTTTGGTGTGAACCTTTCCGTGAAATTCTAAATGTGAACCTTTAAATAATAGGATAAGATGAAAAGAAGAATATATTTTTTATATATAATATGGGTACAAGTGGTTGCCATTTCTCTATCATCGTGTGATGATG
Source organism: Bacteroides sp. OF03-11BH (assembly GCF_003604005.1). Lineage (NCBI taxonomy): Bacteria > Pseudomonadati > Bacteroidota > Bacteroidia > Bacteroidales > Bacteroidaceae > Bacteroides > Bacteroides sp. OF03-11BH. Next base: position 57,267 of record NZ_QTMW01000028.1, read on the forward strand.
AATTGACTGATATCAACCGCAACCCCAATGCCACTGAAAATCCACAGCCGGCTTATTTACTTGCCGCTGCACAGTATCATGCCGCCAATCTTTATTGGGGAAGTAGTACGAACTATAATTCTACTCTGTTGTGGGTGCAACATTGGGCTAAAATACAATATACAGAGCCAGATTGCTATAATGTGGATAATGGCAGCTTTACCACTACGTGGGACACCGGCTATGCAACGCTAATAACTGACTTGAATGCTATTATCAGTTCGGAACTCGGAAATGATAATTATCGAGGGATAGCTACAGTGTGGCGTTCGTGGGTTTACCTGTTGCTGACCAATCTGTATGGAAATATACCATACAGTGAATATGCACAAAGTGTAACACCCGCTTATGATTCACAAGAGACTGTTTTGCGCGGGCTTTTGGAGGAGTTGATCGCTGCTGACCAGTTGCTTTCTACCACAGGAGGAACGGTAGAAGGGGATTTGATTTACGGAAATGATATTACCCGCTGGAAACAATTGGCCCACTCCCTACGGCTACGTATCGCCCTTGAATTAGCTGACCGGGATGAGGATACAGCGCGTCGGGTTATTGCTTCCCTTTGGGATAATCGTAACAGTGTAATAGATAGCAATGATGCTATAGCCCGTTTTGTTTTTACTTCTTCACCACAATGGAATCCATGGGCATCTGCTTTCAATTCACGTGATGATCAGCGGGTATCAAAAACGTTGATTGATAAACTGAATGAATGGAATGATCCGAGAATTGGAATTTTAGCCCAGCTACCTCAAGACGAAGGTGTGAAAAACTATGTAGGAGCTGCCAATTCCTTATCTGCTGATGCCGCTAATAATCAGGGATTTAATAAAGTTTCCCGTCCCGGTACTTATTTTTTGAAAGATAGCTCTCCGGCTGTATTTTATACGTATGCCGAGGTCTTGTTTATCTTTGCAGAATCCGCTGCACGCGGCTGGATAACGGCTGATGCGGAAACGCTCTACCGCGAAGCTATTACTGCTTCATTGAATCAGTTTGGCATTATAGACAATCGTATAATCGATTCCTATTTACAGCAGGAGGCGATTCGGTTCGACGCCGCACATTGGTATGAATCTATCGGCTGGCAGAAGTGGATCGCTTATTATGGACAGGGACCCGATGCTTTCACTGACTGGCGCAGGCTCGGTTATCCCCAGCTTATCCCTGGTCCCGATTCCGTTTTGGGTTCCGGAGAGTTACCTCGTCGCTTTTTTTATCCCGTAACGGAACAATCACTGAATGGTAAGCAGTATCAGATTGCCATATCCCATCAGGGAGCAGATGAGATTACTACCCGTTTGTGGTTTGATGTAGCTAATAAAGAACGATGATACCTCCGTGTCTCCGGGCTGCAATATGCGTTTGAAAAATATCCGTTGAATTTAAAAAAAACAGAATAACAATGAACACTGACATTACATTTATCATAGCAGATAATCAGGATATAACCAGAATGGGAATGCATGGATATATTTCCGCTATATTCAGTGGATGTCGCATGATAGATGTGACAGACAAGAAAGAGCTCATGCTTGCATTGGTAGAATGTAATGACAGTGTCGTTATACTTGACTATACACTGTTTGACATCAATGGTATAGAAGAGTTTCTTATTATAGAAAAACGTTTTCCGAGAGTTCGTTGGATATTGTTTTCCAATGAATTGAGCGAAGACTTTATTCGTAGGATGAGTATAGAAAGGAATATTGGTATGATTTTGAAAGAGAACTCCGGTGAGGAAATTCATTCTGCATTGATGTGTACAGCACACGGGGAGCGATTTCTTTGTCATCAGATAACCAATTTATTGATAATCGGTTCCGACAAACCGGAAATTCATTCTGTTTTGACTGTTACAGAGATTGACATTCTTAAATTGATAGCACATGGGAAATCTGTGAAAGAAATAGCATTGGAAAGAACCTCAAGCATTCATACTATTATCACCCATAAAAAGAATATTTTCCGGAAGTTGGGTGTGAATAATGTATATGAAGCAACTAAGTATACTTTACGCGCCGGGCTGATTGAAATGGTAGAATATTATATATGATATTCAGAAGAGTGTTAGGATAAGAGTTAAGAAGAATTTGTAGGCAGGAAAATTCTCTGTATCTTTGCCCGCATGGCAAAAAAAGGTGAGTTACATATAAGAAATAAGCACAATGGTCAGTATGATTTTCCATTGTTGATGGAAAATTATCCTCCATTAAAGAGATTCGTATCGCTCAATCCCCTCGGAATACAAACTATAAACTTTTTTAATCCGCAAGCGGTGAAGGCTTTGAACAAAGCATTATTGGTAACTTATTATGGCATCCGGTATTGGGACATACCGAAGCAATATTTGTGTCCGCCTATTCCCGGAAGGGCGGATTACATTCATTATATTGCCGATCTTATCCAGCCGAACGGAACAACACCGGATTTACCGGCAGGAGATGCTAATGGACAGAAGTCTAAATGTAGATGTCTGGATATTGGGGTAGGTGCAAATTGCATTTATCCGATCATAGGACACACTGAATATGGATGGACCTTCGTTGGTACTGATATTGATCCGGTTTCGATAGAAAATGCACGAAAGATAGTGACTTGCAACCCTGTGTTGGCTCATAAGATTGACTTGCGACTTCAGAAAGATAGTAAGAAGATTTTCGATGGAATTATTATGCCTGATGAGTATTTTGATGTGACAATATGCAATCCTCCGTTTCATAGTTCGCGTGCAGAGGCGGAAGACGGAACGTTACGCAAATTAAGCAGTCTGAAAGGTACGAAGATAAATAAAGTGCAGCTAAATTTCGGCGGGAGTGCGAATGAACTTTGGTGCGAGGGCGGAGAAGTTCGTTTCTTATTGAATATGATTTCCGAGAGCCAAAAATATCAGAAGAACTGCGGATGGTTTACGAGTTTGGTTTCTAAAGAAAAAAATCTGGAAAAGTTATATACCAAATTAAAATCGGTGAATGTGTCCGAATATAAAGTTATTCGAATGCAGCAGGGAACTAAAAGTAGCAGGATATTAGCTTGGCGATTTGCTACCAACTCATAACAATGAGTGAATATCGAACTGTTATTTGTTTAACCTATTAATTAAATAGAATATTATGGAAACCAATTACATCACTTTGACAAAGGAGAATATTGCAAACGAACATATATGCTGTGCTTTCTCAGATAAGAAATGCAAGGATAGTTATGAACTCAAAAAAGAATGGCTGAAGAAAGAGTTCGATAACGGCTATGTGTTCAGACGTATTGATGAACGGGCAAAAGTGTTTATCGAATACGGTCCTGCTGAAAAAGCATGGGTTCCGGTGAATGCTCCCAATTATCTGATGATAAACTGTTTCTGGGTGTCAGGTAAATATAAAGGTTGCGGACATGGTAAGGCATTATTGCAGTCTGCCATTGATGATGCAAAATTGCAGGGGAAAGATGGGCTTGTCACAGTGGTGGGCACTTCTAAATTTCATTTTATGAGTGACACGAAATGGCTGTTGCGACAAGGTTTCCAAACAATAGAAAAACTCCCTTACGGATTCAGCCTTTTAAGTTTGAAACTAAACCCGGCTGCTCCTGATCCTTCTTTTAATGATTGCGTGTTGAGCGGTGAGTGTCCGGATAAGGATGGAATAGTCGTTTATTATACCCATCGCTGCCCGTTTACGGAGTTTCACGTTCGCGGTTCTTTGGTCAGTGCTGCTAAGAGCAAAGACATTCCATTGAGAATAATTGAATTGGAAAGTATGGAACAGGCGCAAAATGCACCTACTCCGGCTACCATATTTACTCTTTTTTATAATGGCAAGTTTGTAACGACTGACTTAAGTGTATGCCTTGAAGGGCGATTGAGCAAAGCATTGGGCTGTGATTCAGGAGAATAGCTGACTTGGAACCATGTTACGTCTCTGATATGTTTAGCTAATGTTTCTTATTTTTATTTTGCAAATTTAAATTGTGTCTGCACATTTTTTGGAAAATACATACCTTTGGATAATTAATGATTAAACACGATTAAGAGTTTTATGCGTTTTTGGGTATGTATTTTTGTGCTTCTATTTGTACACAATCAATTTTCAAGGGCTGATAAAATTATAAATAATGACTCTTTGTATACAGAAAAATATATCAGAGATATTTATATTTCCAACCCCAAACGTGCTTTACAGTTGTTGGATGAGGCCGAAACCAGAAAAGCCTTCCCTCTGCGTCTGATTAATGAATTGCGCAGTTTGTCATATCGTAATATGTATATGAATAAACTAGCTTTTATGTATGCAAGGAAGTCGTACTTGCTTGATTCCATCTCTCAAAGAGAACCTAAGCACATGTTGAAGATGACGGTTTATTTAGCTGAACTTTCATCCATAATGAGTAAATATAATGAGAGCATGCATTATGCTCTTAGTGGAATTATGCAGGCTCAAAAACTGAAGGACAGAGAGGCGGAAGCTAGATTGCTTTTTTGCATAGGAGAGAATAATTGGAGGCTGTCATTGAAAGATGAGGCGTATAATTATTTTGGTCGTACGATTGAATTACTGCGTGGGTCAAAGGATATGAGAGAAATGATGCTGCTTTCCTATTATTATGGAGCAGAGATGGGATTTTTAATGACAGATTCCCGTATTGATGAAGCTTTGGCTCTTGCTTATGAACGTGAAAAACTTCTTAAAAAATTAGAGAAAGTACCGGAGGTTCCCAAAGGCTACATTGATGGTCAATATAGCTATTTATATGCAAATTTGGCCTATATTTCTTATTTAGAAAAGAAATATGCGCAAGCAGAAGGATATTATCAAAAATATCTGGCAATAAAAGAATCTCATACTCCGGATGGCAAGATGTATTCGATTCCTTATTTGATTCTTTCCAAACAATATGAGACAGTAATAGACAACTGTAAGGACTTTAAAGAATTGTTGAGAACACAGCGGGATACCTTGAACGCTCAATATTTAACTATACTTAATAAGGAAGTCCAGGCATATCTGGGGCTGAATCGTTATAAAGAAGCCGCAGAAATACGTGAAACCATCATTGCAATAACGGATAGCATTAACAGTACCGACAGGAAAAATGCTGCATTAGAATTGAACGCGATGTACGGTGCTTCCGAAAAAGAAGAATACATCGCCGAGCAAGCCTCACAGCTAAAAATAAGGAATGTTTCACTCTGCTTTTTGGCGTGTATTGTAGTGCTGACCCTGTTTATACTTTGGCGTTTGTGGCGTTTCAACCATATAATCGAGTATAAAAACAGGATGCTTGCCAAACTGATAAACGAGAAATTTGCCAATAAAAAAGATGGTAATCAGTTATTGGAAGTGTACGAGGAACAGGAGGTTTCATCAGAATTGGAACCGGAATTGATTTCTCCTGAAGAACAGGATGAACTTTTGGACGAAACAGACAAAGAAAGTGGGGAAGAAGAGGAGAACAAGAAAATATTCCAGGAATTAAATCATACAGTCGTTCAAAAACGGCTATATCTTTCTCCAGAGCTCTCAAGAGAAGATTTGGCGCAGATTGTACATCTGAATAATGCACGCTTTGCCCGGATGATAAGAGAATGCACCGGAACTAATTTCAATGGGTACATCAACGGACTGCGCATTAATTATGCGATCAAGCTAATGAAAAAATATCCTAACTATACCATACGTGCCATCGCTGATGAATCCGGATTTAATAGTGCCCCGATATTATATAACCTTTTTAAGAAAAAGACGGGAATGACTCCTTATGAATTTAAAAAAGCGCAGGACACATTGAGGAATTAAATAGTTCTACTAAACAATTTTCGTTTTTCCCGGTTTATCTATTGATAACTAAATATTAATGGAAATGATACAGGTAAGGATAAAGAGGGTTTACGAAGATTTTTCAGAAACAGATGGATACCGGGTGTTGGTAGATAAATTATGGCCACGCGGAATGAAGAAAGAATGGTTGAAATACGATTATTGGGCAAAAGACATAACACCATCCCCTACATTACGTAAATGGTTTCATGAAGATATTCCCGGACATTGGGGAGATTTTGTCACGCAGTATCAAAAAGAGCTGGATGCTTCTCCATCAATGGCTGATTTTCTGACTCTTATCAAACCACATCCGGTGATAACACTACTTTATGCTTCAAAAGAACCGGTGTATAATCACGCCCGAATTCTTCGCGATTATCTGGAAATGCGTTTGAGAGAGTGAAATTAAAGTAATTTTATCTGTTTACGCTTTCTGTCGTTCACTCAATTTCCTACCTTTGTAATCTAAATCAAAATCGTGTAATCATGAAGTATAAATTATTGGTTCTTGATGTAGACGGAACACTCCTCAATGATGCGAAAGAAATTAGTAAACGTACATTGGCTGCCCTGTTGAAGGTTCAGCAAATGGGAGTACGTATCGTATTGGCATCCGGCAGACCGACTTATGGCTTAATGCCACTAGCTAAGATGCTCGAACTTGGAAACTATGGAGGTTTTATCCTTTCCTATAATGGCTGTCAGATTATCAATGCACAAAACGGAGAAATTCTGTTTGAACGTCGGATTAATCCCGAAATGTTGCCGTATCTGGAAAAGAAAGCCCGTAAAAACGGTTTTGCTTTATTCACTTATCATGATGATACGATCATAACGGATTCTCCTGAAAATGAACATATCCAAAATGAAGCCCGGTTGAATGACCTGCAAATAATCAAAGAAGAAGAATTTTCTGCTGCCGTTGATTTTGCTCCTTGTAAGTGTATGCTGGTGAGCGATGACGAAGAAGCATTGCTTGGTTTGGAAGATCACTGGAAGAGACGACTGAATGGGGCGTTGGACGTATTCCGTTCGGAGCCCTATTTTCTGGAAGTAGTTCCCTGCGCCATCGACAAAGCCAATTCTTTGGGTGCTTTGCTGGAGGTGCTAGGTATGAAGCGTGAGGAAGTGATTGCTGTGGGCGACGGTGTGTGTGACGTAACAATGATTCAATTGGCGGGGCTGGGCATAGCTATGGGACATTCACAAGACTCGGTGAAAGCCTGTGCCGATTATGTGACTGCTTCGAATGAGGAAGACGGAGTGGCCGTTGCAGTGGAGAAGGCTATTATATCCGAAGTGCGTGTAGCCGAAATTCCCCTTGACCAACTGAATGCGCAGGCACGCCACGCATTGATGGGAAACTTGGGAATTCAATATACCTATGCCGACGAAGACCGTGTGGAAGCAACAATGCCGGTAGACCATCGTACCCGTCAGCCTTTTGGCATTTTGCATGGCGGGGCTACTCTTGCATTGGCGGAAACAGTTGCCGGACTCGGTTCAATGATTCTTTGCCAGCCGGACGAGATTGTAGTAGGAATGCAGGTCAGTGGAAACCACATATCTTCTGCACATGAAGGAGATACAGTGCGTGCAGTAGGAACAGTTGTACATAAGGGACGTTCCTCCCATGTATGGAATGTAGACGTGTTTACTTCAACAAACAAACTAGTGTCTTCCATACGGGTAGTCAACAGTGTGATGAAAAAGAGATGACCGACGAAGAAATAAGTAATTTGACAACTATTGATGCATTTATTCAGCGGAAGCAGCCGTTTGCTGTTTACCGTATTCCCGGGGAGAAAGTTCCCCGTCTGTTGACACAGGCGGAAGGAGCGGTACGTCTGATATACGACCTGAAAGAACTGAATGGACAGAGAGGATTTGTCATCGCTCCGTTTCAGGTGAGTGAGACGTGTCCTGTCGTATTGATTCAACCCGATCAGTGGGGGCAACCTTTGCCGATTGACAATGATACGGCAGAAGAACGGGAAGTCGCTTTGCGGATGCAAGGACAAGAATCGTTCCTGACTTCTTCTACGGAGGAATATGCCTCCTGCTTTCATACCTTTATAAATGCTTTGCGTGATAATACTTTTGATAAATTAGTACTTTCACGTCATCTTACTATTGATAAAGTATCCGGTTTTTCCCCTTTATCTATATTTCGTGCAGCTTGCAGGCGTTATATTCATTCATATATATACTTGTGCTACACTCCGCAGACAGGAATCTGGTTGGGAAGCACTCCCGAAATCATTTTATCGGGTGAAAAAGATGAATGGAATACAGTAGCGTTGGCCGGGACACAGCCTTTGCAAGATGGTAAACTGCCCCAAATATGGGATGAAAAGAATCGGAAAGAGCAGGCTTATGTAGCTTCTTACATTCGTCGCCAACTCCTTTCGTTGGGTATTCATTCTACGGAGAACGGGCCTTATCCGGCTTATGCAGGTGCTTTGTCACATTTGAAAACAGATTTCCAGTTTTCTTTGAAAGATAACAAAGGTTTGGGAGATCTCTTGAAAGTGTTGCATCCAACGCCTGCTGTATGCGGTTTACCGAAAGAAGAAGCCTATCGGTTTATATTGCAGAACGAAGGCTACGACCGCTGCTATTATTCCGGCTTTATCGGCTGGCTGGACCCGGAAGGGCGAACTGACATCTATGTGAATCTGCGCTGCATGCATATTGAAGATGAACAACTGACTCTTTATGCCGGCGGTGGACTACTGGCTTCTTCGGAATTGAATGACGAATGGCTGGAAACGGAAAAGAAGTTGCAAACCATCAAACGGCTGATTGCAACGCCTCCTTTAAAATCATAAACTACTAATAATTATCATCATGTATACAGACAAGAAGAACATACTCCAGTTGGTTGCGTTGCTCGAGGCGCACGGGATTACTAAGGTTGTGTTGTGTCCGGGTAGTCGTAATACGCCCATCGTACATACTTTGTCTAATCATCCGAACTTCACCTGTTATGCAGTGACGGATGAACGGAGTGCCGGTTATTTTGCTATTGGTCTTGCGTTGAATGGTGGTAAGCCCGCTGCTGTGTGCTGCACTTCCGGTACTGCATTATTAAATCTTCATCCGGCTGTAGCGGAAGCATTTTATCAGAATGTTCCTTTAGTTGTCATTTCAGCAGACCGTCCCGCTGCCTGGATCGGACAGATGGATGGACAGACAGTGCCGCAACCGGGTGTGTTTCAAACGCTGGTAAAGAAGTCGGTCAATCTTCCGGAGATTCATACGGAAGAAGATGAATGGTATTGTAATCGCCTGGTGAATGAAGCCTTGCTGGAGACGAATCATCATGGAAAAGGCCCGGTGCATATCAATGTTCCTATTTCCGAACCGCTGTTTCAATTCACGGTAGATGCACTCCCGGAAGTACGTGTGATAACCCGTTATCAGGGATTGAACGTCTATGACCGTGATTATAATGATCTGGTCGACCGGATGAATAAATATCAGAAGCGCATGATTATCATCGGTCAGATGAACCTTATTTATCTGTTTGAAAAAAGATATATCAAGTTATTATATAAACATTTTGCCTGGTTGACGGAACATATCGGCAATCAGACAGTTCCCGGTATTCCGGTAAAGAATTTCGATGCGGCACTTTATGCCATGCCCGAAGAGAAGATAGACCAGATGGTTCCCGAATTGCTGATTACTTACGGAGGACATGTCGTTTCCAAACGATTGAAGAAGTTTCTCCGTCAGCATCCGCCTAAAGAGCATTGGCACGTATCGCCGGATGGTGAGGTGGTCGATTTGTACGGCTCATTGACTACAGTGATCGAGATGGACCCGTTTGAATTTCTGGAGAAGATCGCCAGCCTGCTGGATAACCGGACTCCTGACTATCCCCGTGTATGGGAGAATTATTGTAAGATTATTCCCGAACCGGATTTTGCCTATTCGGAGATGTTGGCTGTCGGTACATTATTGAAAGCTTTGCCGGAGTCCTGTGCATTGCATCTGGCAAACAGTTCGGTAGTTCGTTATGCACAACTATATTCGATTCCTCCTACAATTGAAGTTTGTTGCAATCGGGGAACAAGTGGTATTGAAGGATCGTTGTCTACCGCTGTCGGTTATGCGGCAGCTTCCGACAAACTGAATTTCATAGCTATCGGAGATCTAAGTTTCTTCTATGATATGAATGCGTTGTGGAATATCAACGTCCGTTCCAACCTGCGTATCCTTTTATTAAATAACGGAGGAGGAGAGATTTTCCATACTTTACCGGGATTGGATATGTCGGGCACCTCACATAAATTTATTGCAGCAGTTCATAAAACGTCAGCCAAAGGCTGGGCGGAGGAACGTGGTTTCCTTTATCTGCAGGCACAAAATGATGAAGAGCTGACTGAAGCAATGAAAACTTTCACCCAGCCGGAAACTATGGAACAACCTGTGCTCCTGGAAGTGTTTACCAACAAAAACAAGGATGCACGTATGTTGAAGAATTATTATCATCAATTAAAACAAAAATAAATTATGCCAACACAAAGAGAGTGGACAACCATCAGAGAATACGACGATATTCTTTTTGATTATTATAATGGAATTGCCCGTATCACAATCAACCGTGAACGTTATCGGAATGCATTTACCCCGACTACCACTGCCGAAATGAGTGATGCATTGCGCATTTGCCGTGAAGAAGCGGATATTGATGTGATTGTAATTACCGGAGCCGGTGATAAGGCGTTCTGTTCGGGAGGCGACCAGAACGTGAAAGGACGTGGCGGATATATTGGGAAAGACGGTGTGCCTCGTTTGAGCGTATTGGATGTACAAAAGCAAATCCGTAGTATTCCGAAACCTGTGATTGCTGCCGTGAACGGCTTTGCCATTGGTGGCGGACACGTGCTCCATGTAGTATGTGATTTATCCATTGCTTCGGAAAATGCCATTTTCGGTCAGACAGGTCCTCGCGTGGGTAGTTTTGATGCCGGATTCGGTGCATCTTATCTGGCGCGTGTGGTAGGACAGAAGAAAGCACGTGAAATTTGGTTCCTTTGCCGCAAGTATAATGCACAAGAAGCATTGGATATGGGATTGGTGAATAAGGTAGTACCTTTGGAACAGCTGGAAGATGAATACGTGCAATGGGCGGAAGAAATGATGTTGCTTAGTCCATTGGCTTTGCGCATGATTAAAGCGGGATTGAATGCCGAACTGGACGGCCAGGCAGGTATTCAGGAGTTGGCAGGTGACGCAACATTACTTTATTACCTGACGGATGAAGCACAGGAAGGAAAGAATGCGTTCCTGGAGAAACGTAAACCGAACTTCAAACAATATCCGAAATTCCCTTAAAATAATAGGCTAATGAAAGACTGATTGTGCAGTAATTAGCAGATTGAAAAGATATTCATTATGGATTGTAAGATAGATATTATTCCTCGGTTGCTTCATTTCAAGCAACCCGCGGGAACTTCCCGGGGAACATATACTACACGAAAAGTCTGGTATCTTCACTTTACTTCTCCTGATTTTCCGGGTAGAGTGGGAATTGGAGAATGTGCGCCTTTGCCTGCGTTAAGTTGTGATGATCTCCCTGATTACGAAGATATATTAATAAGAACTTGCCGGCAAGTAGAGGAAGAACAGGGAAAATTGGATAAAGATGGTCTATGCAAGTATCCTTCCATCTTATTTGGCTTGGAAACGGCTATCTGGCATTTCTTTGCAGGGAGTTGGGCTTTGTCCGATACGGCTTTTTCACGTGGAGAGGTAGGGATTCCAATCAACGGCCTGATCTGGATGGGAGATTTTGAAAACATGTTATCCCAGATCGAGAAAAAGATGGAAGCCGGATTCCGTTGCGTCAAACTAAAGATTGGCGCTATCGACTTTGAAAAAGAATTGGCATTACTACGTCATATTCGTACCCATTTCTCTTCTAAAGAAATAGAGTTGCGTGTAGATGCAAACGGTGCTTTCTCTCCGGGTGATGCAATGGAAAAACTGAAACGTCTGTCAGAATTTGATTTACATTCTATCGAACAGCCGATTCGTGCCGGACAATGGGAAGAAATGGCTCGGCTCACTTCTGAATCTCCGTTGCCAGTAGCATTGGATGAAGAGCTGATAGGATGCAACACGCTGGAAGAAAAAAAGAAACTGCTGGCAACCATCCGTCCGCAATATATCATCATTAAACCATCTCTCCACGGAGGAATATGTGGAGGGGATGAATGGATTATGGAAGCGGAAAAGCAACATATCGGCTGGTGGATCACTTCCGCTTTGGAGTCCAACATTGGTTTGAATGCTATCGCCCATTGGTGTGCAACATTCAATAATCCGTTACCACAAGGATTGGGAACGGGTATGCTCTTTACTGACAATATAGAAGTGCCTCTTGAAATCAGAAAAGATTGTCTGTGGTTTTGTAAATGATGGTATTTAGTGGTATTTAAAGGATATTCTGATGATATTCGATCGACAACAACAGCGCTTGCTACTGGAAGGAAAAGAATACACTTTTGAAGAAATAAGCCAACTGATAGTAGGAGGAGCAGAAGCTCATTCTCCTGCTTATTGGGATTTATATCTTTTCCTGAACGAATGGTTTAATGATTCTCCTGTTATTACAGTTCATACATCGGGCTCCACGGGTATACCTAAAGAACTGATGGTACGCAAGGATCAAATGATGCAAAGTGCACGTCTGACTTGTGAATTTCTGAATTTGAAGAAAGGTGAGTCGGCATTATTATGTATGAATCTCCGTTATATCGGTGCAATGATGGTGGTCGTACGTTCATTGGTTGCAGGTTTGAATTTGATTATTCGTCCTGCTTCCGGCCATCCGTTGGCGGATATAAAAGAACCTTTGAGATTTGTTGCAATGGTCCCATTGCAAGTTTATAACACGTTGCAGGTTCCCGAAGAAAAAGAGCGATTAAAACAAACGGATATTCTGATTATAGGAGGCGGAGCCGTTGATGAGGCTCTGGAAACGGAGATAAAACATCTTCCGACTGCTGTTTACTCCACTTATGGCATGACTGAAACTTTGTCGCATATTGCCCTTCGTCGTCTGAACGGAGCATCGGCTTCAGAACATTATTATCCATTTCCTTCAGTAAAATTGTCTTTATCCGCAGAGAATACGTTAATCATCGATGCCCCTTTGGTATGTGACGAAACATTGCAGACCAATGACATTGCACGTATCTATCCCGATGGAAGTTTTATGATTCTAGGGCGGAAAGACAATGTGATTAACAGTGGAGGAATTAAGATTCAAGCAGAAGAGATGGAGAAGTTACTCCGCCCGTTTATTCCTGCATCCTTTGTCATTACTTCAGTTCCGGATCAGCGCTTAGGACAGGCTGTCACTTTATTGATAGTAGGACAATTGGATACGAGAGAGCTAGAAAATAAGTTGCAGACAACATTGGAACCATACTATCGTCCCAAACATTTTTTTATTACAGAATCTATCCCACAGACGGAAAACGGTAAAATAGACCGGGTCGGCTGCCGCGCTTTGGCAGCATCATACCTTTCCCATTCGCATCAGTTCCCATCCATAGAACTACATGATGATGCAATGTAGTTGAGGTTTCCGGTAAAACTAGTGAACTTGTAAATTGAGGAACCCCGAGTGATTTGGGGTTCTTCGTCAAATTTGGTGGTAATCTCTTTTTTATTT
>NZ_QTMW01000029.1:0-296 GCF_003604005.1 Bacteroides sp. OF03-11BH
GAGATGGCTCGTATGCTCGGATTGAATGATGTAGCAGACAAATATGCGGATATAGCCAAGAAAATGGCGGTGAAATGGGAAGGAATGGCAAATGAAGGAGATCATTACCGTTTGGCTTTTGACAGAAAGAACACTTGGAGTCAAAAATATAACATGGTTTGGGATAAGTTATGGAACCTGAATTTATTTCCTAACAATGTAATCGGAAAAGAAATAGACTATTACTTGACAAAGCAGAATCCTTACGGGCTTCCTCTGGACTCTCGTAAAGAATACACAAAATCCGACTGGATCAT
>NZ_QTMW01000029.1:306-69495 GCF_003604005.1 Bacteroides sp. OF03-11BH
GAATACACAAAATCCGACTGGATCATGTGGACGGCGGCTATGTCATCAGATAAGGAAACTTTCCAGAAATTCTCTGATCCTGTCTATAAATATATCAATGAAACAGTCTCTCGTGTACCTATCAGCGACTGGCACCATACAGACAGCGGTAGATGGGTAGGCTTCAGAGCCCGTTCGGTGATCGGAGGATACTGGATGAAGGTGTTAATGGATAAAGTTCAAAATAATCAATAAAATTACTATGACGTTAACTTAAAAATTGTACATATGAAGTTCTTAAAGAAAATGTTGTTGGTTGGGCTACTTCCTGGCTATTTGATATGCCAGGCACAAAATGTCCAAAACAAAGAAGATGTACCCTTGGATTTAGGATATCGTGTACTCCCTATGGGAGATTATAACGGTTCAGCCTACACAATCTCGGGTAAACAGTTACGCAATCTACCTGTTACAAATCTTTCGGCAGTATTAGCCGGACTGGTACCTGGTTATTTTGCCCGACAAGTGCAAGGTGGTGGATTAGTGAATGAACAGAATTCATTCTGGATAAGAGGACAAAGAAGTAATTCGCCCGATGTATTAGTACTGGTTGATGGACAGGAACGGGATTTTGCTGTTTTGTCATCACACGAAGTAGAATCAATTACCGTATTGAAAGATGCTGCAGCAACAGCCTTATATGGAATGCGTGCAGGCAGTGGAGCTATTCTGGTTACAACTCGTAAGGGAGCAAAGGGAAAACCGCAGGTTGAATTGACAGCTCAAATTATAGCTCAACAACCACTTAAAGAGTTAAAGTCATTAAACGCAGCCGATTATGCAAGACAGCACAACATAGCCCGTCATAATGACAATATGGATCCCCTGTATTCGAACTATGATATAATGAATTATGCAAAGAATGACCCTAATTCCATATTATACCCCAATGTAGATTGGGCTGATAAATATTTGAAGGATATCCGATGGAGTCAACGCTATAATCTTAATATTCAAGGAGGAACAGAAAAAAGTACATATTTCGTGAATGCAATGTATACTCGTAACAATGGCTACTTCAATACAGATAATTCACATGATTATAATACCAATCACTCTGCTGAACGGTTTAATATCCGTTCCAATATCGATTTTGCCGTAACTCGCACTACCCAACTGGATGTAAATCTGTATGGCTGGTATCAAAGTCAGAATGGCCCTGGCAGCGGAGCCGAAAATATCTATAAAAATCTAGTCACATTACCGCAAGGAATCTTCCCAAAATGGTACAATGACCAAGGATATACAGATCAATACGGCAATGTTATCAATGCAGAAGATGGGAAAATTGTAGCAGGAAATGCATTCCGTGAAAATCCATGGGCAATGCTAAATCGCTCCGGCTACTTCCAGGACAAACAATTGTATGGTTCTTTCCGTACAAAACTCTCACAGGATCTTTCCTTCATAACAGAGGGATTAAAAGCTTCTGTTGCTCTATCCATGGATTCACGTACAATTTCTTCTATCAGACGTACAATAACTTTCGCATATTACGAAAAGGATGCGACGAATGAGAATGTTCTCCGCCGGACCCGTGAAGATGACTCAATGATAAACAAGGTAGATAATACCAGTTCTTTCCGCCGGACCGGTATCGTGGCTCAATTAGATTATAACCGTACCTTTGGAAAACATGGAGTTTCGGCTTTAGCTTTCTATGAACAATATGAAAGCAATGATGAAATGGTATTGCCAACCCGATTCCAAAGCGTAAATGGTTGGTTCGGCTATAATTATGATAAAAAATATGGCATCGATGTTATCGGAGCTTATCAGGGATCTCACAAATTTGGTCCGGGACACAAATTCGGTTTCTTCCCTACAATATCTGCCGGATGGACTGTTTCTAACGAATCTTTCTGGAAAGATGCAAAAAAAATAGTGCCCTACCTGAAGCTAAAAGCATCTTATGGACAAGTCGGCAACTCATCCGGCGTAGACGCCTTTTATTACAGGGGACGTATGTGGCCGCAAAACGAAGTCTATATCACAGGGGTAAACATGGGAACAAAGCTTGGAGGATACATTCAGGATATACTTCCAAATCCCGGATTGACTTGGGAGAAAGCTAGAATTCTGAATATCGGAATAGATACCCGACTATTTTCAGACCGGTTATCTGTTACAGCAGAATTTTTTAAAGACAACCGTCATGATATGTATGTAGTAAATAACAAAATCAGTTCTCTTGTCGGCAATGTAAAGGAATTTAAGCAGAATATAGGCAAAATCAATAGCCATGGAGTAGACTTATCTGCCATGTGGAATTCAAATATTGCAGACTGGAGCTATTTCATAGGTGGTACATTCTCTTATTCTACGAATGAACTGATTGCAAACGGTGAAGTAGATCAGCCATACGAATGGTTGAAGAATCAGGGACGGCCTTTAGGAGAAAATCGAGGATACATCGCAAAAGGCTTTTTCAATTCTTGGGAAGAAATAGCAGCCTCTCCTGTACAAACATTCTCTGATGTCCAACCAGGTGATGTACGTTATGAAGATATAAACAAAGACGGACAGATTGATGTAAACGATATGGTACCTATCGGTTACGGAGACATTCCCAGAATCATGTATGGTATTAACTTAGGAGTCGGCTACAAAGGATTTTCGATCACCGCATTATTTCAGGGAGCCGCAAAAGTCTCTCGTCAATATTCGGACATTGTGATGAATCCTTTCACAGATAACGGAACCATATTTGAGCATCAACTTGATTACTGGACACCCGAACACCAGAATGCAACATTCCCACGTTTAACAACACTGGACAATGCCAATCTTAATAACAGGCAGATAAGTACATTAAATGTGAAAGATGCTGATTTCTTAAGATTAAAAACACTGGAAGTTGCCTATGACTTTCCTACAAAAATGATACAGAAAATCCATCTTAAGGGATTGAGACTTTTCCTTAGCGGAACGAATCTGATTACCTGGACAAAATATAAATGGGTTGATCCTGAAGCTCCTTCACTGGCAGCTCCTTTGACGAGAAACATGAGTATAGGTTGTTCCTTAAAATTCTGATAGCATGAAAAAATCGATAATTTATTTGGCAATAAGCGCAACACTAACATTTTCCGGTTGTGATTATCTGGATGACATGCCCTATGACTGGGCCCAGCCTGATGATATTTTTACGAATGAACAGAACTATCTGAAACCGATTAATCAGGTGTATGCATATATTCCCGAAGGCTTCAACCACGTAGGAAATGCCTTTTTAGATGCAGCCACCAATGATGGAATAAGTACAATCATAGATTCGGATATTCATAAGTTGTCTCGTGGGTATGTCACTTCTTCAAATCCGATTGAAGAATGTTGGAATAAGTCATACAAGGGAATTCAACAGGCCATTTTTGCCCGCAAATATTTACGTGAGGCTGACTTGGTGTTACAAAATAAGACAGAAGAAGACATCCAGACATTTAAAGATACCTATTGTGCGGAAACTGAATGTTTACAAGCCTTATTCGAGTTTAACCTGTTAAGACACTACGGAGGCTTTCCTATTGTCGATCGTATTTACGAAGTCGACGATCCTGAACTGCAGACAAAGGCAAGAGACTCTTTCAAAGACTGCGTCAATCACATCGTACAGTTATGTGAGAGTGCTGCCGCTGTGTTGAAAGTTGATCCGGAAGGTGGAAATGGTTCTTATGGCCGTATGACTAAAGGAATGGCACTTGCTATTAAAGCCAAGACATTACTCTATGCCGCAAGCCCACTCTACAACAGAACGGATAATAACGATCCACTACTAGGCTATACTGACGGCTCGGATGTGACGGAACGTTGGAAACTTGCAGCCAAAGCTTGTGCAGATGTAATCAATCTAAATGCAGACGGAACAATATCTCCGAATGGAAATAAAAAATATAATCTGATAGCTCTTACTGCTGCTAAAACGTACGACAAGATCTTTATCAATGCCAATCCTAATCCGGAATATATCCTATTCTATACGGCTGCTAAGGACAATGGTCTGGAAAACAGACATTATCCCCCTACAATCTCAAAAGATCAGGGAGGAGGTACAGTACCTTCACAGCAATTGATCGATGCATTTACCATGAAAGATGGAAGCGATTATACCCATTCTTCTGACGGTGCAAGCATGTATACTAACAGAGACCCGCGTTTGGCAGCAATTATCGGATATGACGGTTCGGTTTATGGAAAGAATACCATTTATACGCGAATTAGTGATAACACAACCATAGACGGACTCAACCAAGTGAAGAACCGTTCGACCAATACGGGATATTATTTAGCTAAATTCCTGGACAAAACACTGAACTTCGGACAGGCCAATGTGGGTACCGTTTTCCACTTATTCCCGATGATTCGCTTATCTGATATCCTACTTTCCTACGCAGAAGCCATGCATCACGCTTACGGCATGAGTGCGGATCCAGAAGGCTATGGTTTGACAGCAATAGAAGCCGTACAAAAAATACGTACCAGAGCAGGATTCGGAACAAATGATAAATTTCTTAATGGGGTGACAGATAACAACTTTATGGAAAAAGTGAAGCAAGAACGCCGTATCGAACTCTGTTTTGAAGAACATCGTTACTTCGATTTGCGACGTTGGATGGATGGCAATCAACTTAGAGAACCTATTATCGGAATGAAAGTAGAAGAAAATGCTTCCGGGCTTCATTATACACGCATTACAGTAGATGAAGCACGCAATTTTAAAGATTACATGTATTATCATCCTATTCCTCTGAAAGTAATCAAGGAAAGCCCTTCCATCCAACAGAATCCAGGTTGGTAACGGGCATCAAAACTATTTAATAGATAGAAAACATGAAAAAGATAATAATATTATTCATATGCTTAACCTCCTCCATCTGGCATGTCTGTGCCCAAACCAAAGTTAGCGGAATTGTTAAAGATGCCCAAGGAATGGAGATGATTGGCGCTACTGTCCTTCAGAAAGGGACTAATAATGGAATAGTGACTGGTTTGGATGGCAAATTTACTCTTACATTGTCCAACAAAGCAGAGCAAACACTTCTTATCTCAATGATCGGCTTTATAGAACAATCTATTGCCATAAAAAAGAATCATCCTTTTATCAATATCACTTTGGAAGAAGACATTGCACAATTAGATGAAGTTGTTGTGGTGGGATATGGAACACAGAAAAAAGTATCTCTGACCGGTTCTATTTCTAATGTCGGGACCGAAGATTTGAAAAGCATGCCTGTATCAAGTGTCACAAACGCTTTAGGTGGCCGCATCCCGGGACTAGTAACCCGACAAGAGAGCGGACGTCCCGGCGGTGATCAGGCTACGATGTTCGTTCGTGGTCGTGCTTCATTGAACGACTCTAGCCCTTTAGTATTGATTGACGGGGTAGAACGACCTATGGCGCAAATCGACCCTGATGACATTGAAACCATTTCTGTATTAAAAGACGCTTCTGCAACTGCCGTATACGGTGTACGAGGAGCAAATGGTGTGATATTGGTAACTACCCGCCGAGGTCGTGAAGGAGAGACTCGAATATCCTTCTCATCTGAATTCGGTGTCACTTCCTTCAATCGTATATCTCAAACCCTAAGTGCAGAATCCGTTTCAAGATTCATGCGTGAAGGTGCTATCAATGATGGCTTTGACCCTTCCGATACCGGTAATACTCGCGGGCTTTTCCTGTCAGAATATGACAACTATCTCTATCGTACCCAGAAAAGCCCGTTTACACACCCGGACAATGACTTTGTAGATATGTTTACGAAAAATGGTCTCCAACAGAAATACAATGTAAACCTATCCGGCGGAAATAAAACAGTACGTTACTTCGTTTCCGTTGGATACTTCACTCAAACCGGTATGTTTGAGACAGACGTAGACAAAATTAAAGAACATGAGACAATACAAGCTCTTTTAGCAGCCTCACCCGATGTAGCAAAAGGCTTATACAAAGAAGGTTATAATTCGGAATATAAGTACAGTAGGCTCACCACTCGTTCGAATATCGATATCAACCTAACTGAAGATTTCAAGGTATCCGTGAATCTTGCTTATCGTTTCGGAAGTCAGAACCGCCCCTATGGCTATGATGCTGACGGACAGGAAGCACTGCGTCTGTTCGGCATGTTCTATCGCAATTCTCCTCAAGCATTCCCAATCTTAAATGCGAATGGAACTTATGCCGCCGCCGATGGTATATGGAGACAGAATCCACTCGTGACATTATGCTATTCAGGATTTTTTCTTAATTTCAATAACAAACTTGAGACAGATTTTGCTTTTAAATATAACCTAAGGAAACTGTTAAAAGGATTAAGTATAGACGGAAAATTCTCTTACGATGCAGGCTGGAGCAATAACCGAAGCATACAGCAGCGTCCCAATATCTATCAATATAATCCTGTAAACGGGACTTATAAACAAGGACTTGAAATGGTGTTGCCAACAAAAGCCACCAATAAAACGGCAGCTACACATCGCAAGTATGCTGAAGCGGCAGTTCGTTATAAGCAATCCTTCTCCGGACATAATATATCTGGATTGGTACTTTATAATATGAGTTACACTTCCACTCCCGGTGGACGCTATTCTTATGTACCTCATATCTATCAGGCTTTAGTAGGACGTGTTAACTATGATTATGAGAATCGCTATCTATTCGAAGTTAACGCAGGCTATAACGGCTCAAACCGTTTCGCGGAAGGACACCGTTATCAGCTCTTTCCTGCAGCATCAGTGGGATGGGTACTGACTAACGAACCTTTCTTTAAAGAAAACCCTATCTTAAGTTTTACTAAACTACGCTTCTCTTATGGTGAAGTTGGTAATGACAAGCTGGGAGGTTTCTCTTACTATTATCGTTCAGGATACGATGAAGGACTAGGCTACACTTTTGGAGAGACACATAATCCTGCGATTAAAGGTCTGATTCAAGGAAAAAGCGCCAATGAAAATATCACATGGGAAGTTGCACGGAAATACAACTTAGGACTTGAGACCAAATGGTTGAAAGACAAAATATCTGCCAGTATCGACTTTTTTAAAGAACGTCGTAGTAATATCCTATGTGAACCGGAAAGATATTCTCAAGCAGCCGGTTCAAACGGATTGGCTCCCATAAACTATGGTGTCGTAACAAATCAGGGATATGATCTGGAAATAGGCTATCAAGATCAAAAAGGAGATTTTGGATATTCCATAAAAGGGATTTATGGATATGCACACAATGAAATTGTAGAGAAAAGTGAATCTGTAAAGCCCTATGCCTATATGTCACAAACGGGAAATCCTATCGGACAGTTTATCGGCTATATTTCCGACGGTTTCTTTAGCTCTTATGAAGATATAGCAAGTTCTCCCGTTCAATTCGGACAAGTAAGCCGACCTGGAGATATTAAATATAAAGACTTGAATCATGATGGAGTGATCGATTCTAACGACCAAGCTCCTATCGGCTATAATCCGGTACCCGAAATGACTTTCTCTCTTGCTGCCGGTTTGAACTGGAAAGGAATTGATTTTAGTATATTGCTTCAGGGAGCAGCCCGTTCATCCATCTATCTGCAACAGGATATTGCATGGGATAATTTCTGGGGTAATTATTACGAAGAGCATATCGGAAGATGGACACCGGAAACAGCAGCAACAGCAACGTACCCACGTTTCACTAAGGCAGCCACTGCCGCGCATCCTAATTATTATAAATCTGACTATTGGTTGAAAGACTCCAAATACTTACGTCTGAAAAACATTCAGTTAGGTTACACTATACCTCGCAAACTATTGAAAAAATTCGGAGTACGTTCACTTAGAGTATATGCGAATGCCTACAATCTCTTTACATGGGATAACGTAAAGAAGGTAGACCCTGAATCATCGAACAATAGTAATGGACAATTCTATCCACAACAAAAAGTAATAAATTTTGGTATCAACCTGAATTTCTAATGTTTGAAATGAATAATTTATGAGAAAACTATTTATATCCTTTGTAACGGCTGTCCTGCTTGCCAGTTGTAGTGCAGATAGCCTGATGAAAGAAACCGAACTGGATCTGACGGATACAGAGAAAGTTTATTCGGACATTACATTGACCCGCAAAGTTGCATACGACTTGTATGCACGTATGCGCATGGGAAGAGACCGCCTTGGCAGTTTTGGTTTTTTGGCAAACATTGGTGGTTCGCCTTGTATGCTTGACAACGCAACAGACGATGGAGCCGGAAATACAACCCGTGCCGGAGGGGCAGTTATTCCCGAACTCGAGAAATTTATCAAAGGGGGAATTGATGCTTCCAAAGGTTTGATTGGCGGTGACCATCCATGGATATTCTACTATAAGGCCATCCGTTCCGCAAACACATTCCTGAACAACGTAGACCGTTCACCATTGGAGGATGCAGAGAAGATTTCCCTGAAAAACCAAGTACGCTTTCTGCGTGCATTGTATCACCACGAACTGTTTCGTTTCTACGGAGCATTAGTAATCGGAGACAAAGAACTCGATCCGTTACTTTATGACGAAATCAAACGTGAATCGTTAGAAACCACAGTCCGTTGGATTGCTAATGAATTCAAAGAACTTGCAGAGCCGGGAGTATTGCCCGACAAATACGATGCAGCAGATTACGGAAGAGCTACCCGGGGAGCAGCCCTAGGCTATCTGGCACGCACATTACTTTATGCAGCAAGTCCCTTACACAATGCGTCCGGAGTAACTTGGAGAGAAGCGGCTGATGCTGCCTACGATATGATTGAATATGCTGACAATGGAGATTTCTATCGTTTATATGAAGATCCGACCACTCCCGAAAAGAGCTACACACGATTATTCAATACCCGTGCCAATGGTGAGGTAATCATGGGATTTCTCCGTGCACCGGCAAATGACCTTTACGGAATGATGCCTGCCTTTGACCCCTGGAATGTAAATAAAGAACTACTGACTTGTCCGAACCAATGGTTGGTAGACTGTTATGATATGCTCGACGGCTCACAACCCATTCTCGGTTACGAATCAAATACGAAAGCCATCATCAACCCAAACTCCGGTTACAATGTAAATTCTCCTTATGCTAACAGGGATCCTCGTTTGGCACAGAGTATTCTATGTGATGGTGCTACCTGGCCTTTAGTCAACGGTAAGCCAGCTGCAATAGACCTGTCAAAATCATATAGATGGGGAAGCGGATACTTCCTGACAAAGTTCCTGGATGACCGTATCGATCATCGAAAAGGTGGTACCACTTACATGGACTTTCCAATGATGAGATATGCAGAAATCCTGCTCGATTATGCAGAAGCCGAGAATGAGGCTGAAGATACGAATACAGCCAGAGAAAAAGCAATAGCCCAGCTTAACAGGATACGTCGTCGTGCCGGTATCACGACAAACTTACTGGCCGCAGATTATAATCAGGCAACCCTTCGGGAACGCATACGCAAAGAACGCCGTGTAGAACTTTGTTTTGAAGATCATCGATTCTTTGACATAAGAAGATGGCTGATAGCAAAAGATGTAATGAGGTTACCGGCTGTCGGAATAAAGAAAATTAACGGTGAATATCAACGGGTAACTTTAGACACACGTAATTATAACGAGCGCATGAACTTGGCTCCAATACCACAGGATGAAGTTAATAACTGCCCGAATATCTACCAGAATCCAGGATACTAATCTAAATAGAATGTTTACTTAAAAAAATAAAGTCATGAAAACAAATAGTATAATTGCATTAATTCTGTCAATCAGTTTATTTGGATTATTCGGTTGTGCAGATAAATATGAAGTTGATTATGAAGCACCTGTCAAAATCGAATTTGCGGGTGTCGATCAGAATAATAGAGTATCATTAACGAAAGGGATTGCTGAATACACAGCAACCGTCAAAGTACAGGGAGAAATCATGAGTTTTGAAATTTATCAGGCAGACTCCAAAACCGGAATGCAGGGAAGTCTGATAGAAGAAACTGCCCAGTCATTTGCAGACGGAACGACTAATTACGAAACAACTTACAAATTTACTTCTTTAAAAGAGAATGCCTGTATTACAGTAGTCGTTCTAGGTACCGACGGCCATACGTACCAACGTAACTTATTGGTAGAGATTACTCCTTCTGTTTTATTCTCCGATCCGGATTATGGAAAAGATGGAGAAATAGTAGAGACAGCTTCAGCTTATTATGGTTGTTATTATGCAACATGGCTTCTCGGACGCACCTATATGGCTGCTGATGCCATGAAATATACAAACGAAGTCGATTTCTCACTCGGAGATATTATCTTGCCTTCAGGAAGCGAAGCTGTACCAGTTCTTGTTTCACCTGCTAAAAGAAGTGATTATGGCTTGATGACAATTAATGGTTTACAACACACATTATTTGCTGAAACCTCTTTATCACAAGCAGAATTTAATGCAATCTCCCAAGTAGATGCAACTCCGATAGAAAATCTGGCAGATCCAACCTCCGAAGTCTTAGCTATTCAGGCAGATAAAGTTTACCTGTTCAAAACTGCCAATGGAAAGAAAGGATTGATTTGCATACAAAAAATAACAGCAAAAACTGGTACTATCGAAGTCTCACCGGATAATTGGGTAGAAAACACTAAATACTCATGGGTACAATTACTGACTAAAACCGTGGCGAAGTAAAGCTCCCATTCAAGATACCTTCTCCAATGATCGTATCATAGAATAATTAGAAGAATAGAGAAGTTCTCGGTTTCTACGAGCTTCTCTATTCCTGTTTTCTCAATAGAAGAAAGAAGAAATCTATCATTCTACCATTTTTTTTCCTTTATTGATTAGTATTTTTCCTTCCTTCTCTGATATCTTCCCTACTTTTGCGAAAAGTCATCATGAAAAACTGAAGTTAATTAAATCACAATAATTATGAATCTGAAAAAACATTTACCCTGGCTGGGAGCCCTACTCCCCATTGCTAATACACAAGCAGAAACAAAACCTAATGTAGTAATTATTTATATCGATGATATGGGTATCGGTGACATAGGTTGTTATGGAGGTAAATTCGTTCCTACCCCCAATATTGACAAGTTGGCACAGGACGGACTATTATTCAACCAATATTACTCTTCTGCGCCGGTTAGCTCTCCATCCCGCTGTGGATTAACCACAGGTCTCTTTCCTCTTGAAGTGGGAATCAACACTTTTCTGAATGACAAAGCTGCTAATAAGAGATGCGAACAACGTAATTTCCTGGATGATAAGTTGCCTTCAATGGTGCGTGCTTTCCAAAATGCAGGTTACTCAACAGGACACATCGGAAAATGGCACATGGGAGGCGGACGTGACGTACATAACGCTCCTTCTATTAAGAATTACGGTTTTGACGAATACATATCAACCTACGAAAGTCCGGATCCGGATCCAACAATCACTGCAACCAAGTGGATATGGTCGGATAAAGACAGTGTAAAACGTTGGAGACGTACCGAATACTTTGTAGATAAAAGTATTGAGTTTGTAAAAAAGCATAAAGACGAACCCTTTTTCCTGAATCTATGGCCGGATGATATGCATACCCCTTGGGTACCGGAATTCAAACAAAAGGAAAGAAAAAGCTGGGAAACACAAGAAGCATTTGCTCCTGTACTAGCGGAGATGGACAAACAACTCGGACGTTTCATCAAAACCCTGGATGAGTTGGGAGTGGGAGAAAATACAATCATTATTTTCACTAGCGACAATGGTCCTGCACCCAGCTTTAAATCTGTACGTTCCGCTTATTTGAGAGGAACTAAAAATAGTCTTTATGAAGGGGGAATCCGCATGCCGTTCATCGTTAGATATCCAAAGAAAATTAAAGCCGGACAAGTAAATAACGAGTCTGTATTATGCGCAGTAGATTTATATCCGACTTTGTGTTCTATAGCCGGAATCAAAACAGAAAAAGGTTACAAAGGCGATGGACAGAACTATTCAAAAGTTCTTCTCGGTAAATCGGAAGCCAAACGCAAGACCGATTTAATGTGGGACTTCGGACGAAACAAACATTTTGGCTTTCCAGGGAACCCTTATGACAGAAGCCCCCATTTAGCTATACGCAGTGGAAAATGGAAATTATTAGTGAACGGTGACGGAAGCGATGCGCAATTATATGATATGGAAAAGGATAAGTTCGAAAAGAATAATATCGCAAATGAGCATCCTGATTTGGTTGCCAAGTTGAGCAAGAAAGTATGTAAATGGTATGAGGAAAACAAAGACAAAGGAAAAGAGTAATACAGTGAAAAACAAATTATAAACCAACATTAAACTTATGAATTCTAATTTTTTACTATTACCAACCGCCTTGATGGTTGCAGGACATTCTGCAGCAGAGCCCAAAGGAAAAAAGTCCGATCAAAGACCCAATATCCTGGTAATTCTTGCAGATGACCTAGGCTATTCCGACCTGGGATGCTACGGTAGTGAAATTCACACACCTAATCTGGACAAACTGGCAAAACAAGGAGTACGTTTCAATCATTTCTATAACACCAGCCGGAGTTGTCCGACGCGTGCTTCCCTGTTGACAGGACTTTATCAACATCAGGCAGGAATCGGACGTATGACCTTCGATGACCACCTGCCGGGTTACCGGGGAACACTCTCACGCAATGCCGTTACTATCGCAGAGGTATTGAAAGAATCAGGATATGCTACCAGCATGGTAGGTAAATGGCACATCGCAGAAACTCCACTACGCAAAGACCAACGCGAATGGCTCGCACATCACGTATACCACGAAACCTATTCTGATCTTTGTCATTATCCGGTGAATCGCGGATTTGATACCCACTATGGTACTATCTACGGAGTAGTAGACTATTTTGACCCATTCAGTCTGGTAGAAGGTGAAGTACCCGTGAAAGAAGTACCCGACGGATATTACATCACACAGGCGCTTTCAGACCGTGCAGTGAAAGAAGTGAAAGAGTATGCCAAAGACGATAAACCATTCTTTATGTACCTGGCTTACACAGCACCACACTGGCCGTTGCATGCACTGCCGGAAGATATTGAAAAATACAAGGATACCTATAAAGTAGGTTGGGAAGCCATTCGTAATGCACGTTACGAACGTCAGAAACAACTGGGTATATTCCCTAACATGGATAATTTCCTGTCTGATAGACAGTTCAAAGATAAATGGGAAGATAACCCACATGCTGAATGGGATGCTCGTGCCATGGCTGTTCATGCTGCCATGATCGACCGTATGGACCAGGGAATAGGACAAGTAATCGATGCTCTGGAAAAGACAGGACAACTTGAAAATACACTGATTTTATTCCTTTCCGACAATGGATGCAGCAATGAAGATTGTCAGAACTACTCTCCCGGAGAAAATGACCGTCCTGATATGACACGTAAAGGGGAGAAAATGGTTTATCCTCATAACAAAGAAGTGCTGCCTGGCCCGGAAACAACTTATGCTTCACTGGGAGCACGCTGGGCAAACGTAGCCAACACACCGTTCCGTTTTTGGAAAGCCAAATCTTATGAAGGAGGAATCTGTACTCCAATGATTGCCCACTGGCCAAAAGGTATCAAGAAGAATGTCGGCAAAACGACTCCCGAAATCGGACATGTGATGGACATCATGGCTACTTGTATCGATATGGCAGGCGCCACTTATCCTACCAAATATAAAGGAAATGACATCATCCCATTGGAGGGTAAAAGCCTGGTTCCTATCTTCAAGACCGGACATCGTGAAGGACATGACTACCTTGGATTTGAGCATTTCAATGAACGTGCATTCCTTTCTAAGGATGGTTGGAAGCTAGTTCGTCCGGGAGAAAACGCTAAATGGGAATTATACAACCTGAATGAGGACCGGAGCGAAATGCATAATCTGGCAGCACAATACCCTGAAAAAGTAGCTGAAATGACAAAGGCTTACGAAGCATGGGCTAAACGTTGCATGGTAGAACCTTACCCGGGACAGAAAAAGAAATAAAGCCTACTCAATTAATTAGAAAGAGTACTCGATTAATTATTTTATATTTGACTCCTGTCGGAAAATATCCAATGATATTGTACGACAGGAGTTTTTTTATATGCTTTTATCCCTTCTTTATCAAGCCTCACCTGAAATCGGAGGCTGACCTGTATATTCCTTAGGCAGTACACCATATTGCGCTTTAAAACATTTCGCAAAATAAGAAGAAGAAGTAAATCCTACCTGCGCTGCCACTTCAGAAATCCGGGTACCGCTCACAATCAGTTCAGCAGCTCTATTCATACGAAGTGTCTTCAAATAATCATTAGGAGACATTCCGGACAAAGCCTTTATCTTCCGATAGAAATTAGAACGGCTCATATTCATCTGTTCCGCCAAAGTATCTATCGAAAAGTTCTCATCCGCCAACTGTTCGGCTATTACTCCCTGTATCTTAGCTATAAACTCACAATCCTTTTGAGACATCGCAAAATCCGTTGTCGAAACAGCAACCGTATCTCCTGCCAAGCTCACCATCAATTTATGAAAAGACTGCCTCAACTTCAACAGATTCTCGATCTGCATATGGAGCTGTTTAACAGAGAATGGTTTCTCCACATATACATCCGCTCCACATTCAAGTCCTTCGACTTTAGACTCCAAAGTGGTTCTCGCCGTCAACAAAATAACCGGAATATGTGAATAAGAGATTTCAGACTTCACCTTAGTGCAAAGTTCCAGCCCATCCATCTCCGGCATCATAACGTCACTCACTATTACATCCACGTTTTCCTGCGCAAGCACTTCAAGCGCTTCACGACCGTTGGAAGCCCTCAACACACGAAACCACTCTGCCAATGACTCACGAGTCAGATTCAGCAAATCAACATTATCCTCAACCAACAGAACTGTGAACTTCTTTCCTGAATACTCCGAAGAGATCGTTTCAGAAGCATCCGCATGCTCCGGGGATATTTCTACAATATCGCTCATTTTTTCCGTCTCCCACTCTTTGAACGGAAGAGACAGTATAAACGAAGAACCACCTCCAATATTATCTTCCAGACGCAAATCTCCCTGATGAGCTTCTGCCAAAGACTTCGCAAAAGCCAATCCGATGCCAGTGCCTACTGCTGTGGCCACCTTATCGTCAGGCAGTTGATAGAAAGCCTCAAATATCTTTTGTTTCTGTTCATTTGGTATTCCGGGACCATCATCGTTCACTTGTATCTCATATCCCCCATCAGTGACAAGCAGCTTCAAGTCAATATGCGCATGCGCATATTTGATGGCATTTCCCATCAGATTGACAAGAATCTTACTTAATTTGTCCCTATCCACCGTAGACACCAGCTCTTGTTCAGGCACAGTCAGTTGCAAATCAATTCCTTTTAATTCAGCAGGACTTGTAAACTGATTATAAACGTCACTGACAAGCTCTTTAATATCACTCTTTTTCAGATTCAGATGCAGCGTACCACTCTCCATTTTCTGAAAATCAAGCAATTCATTAGTAATCCCCAGCAGATAATTTACATTCTTATCTATCACAGACAAATACTTGAGATCTTTTCCTTCACGTTCTTTCTCCAATAATTTTTCCAAAGGAAGCCGTATCAAACTAAGCGGAGTACGTATTTCATGCACCAAATTGATGAAGAAGCTAATTTTCGACTTGTAAACTTCCTGTTCCTTGGCAATCTGATATTTTTCCATCCGCCGCTTATATTTGCGTTTAACACGGAGATTCCATCGCCAAGCCATCCAACCGATCCATCCCAACAGCATGAGGACATAAACGAAGTAAGCAAAGGTACTACGCCACCAGGGAGGAGTAATCACCACCTTTAAAGTGGTAGTATTCTCATTCCACTGGCGATCATTATTAGAGCCTCTGACTTCGAACAAATACTCACCGGGAGGCAAATTGGTGTAAGAAGCCATATTGTTATCGGTATTCAGAATCCATTCCTTGTCCACTCCCCGAAGTATGTAAGAATACCGGTTCTTCCCCGGATCTTCAAAACTAAGAGCGACAAAACGAATAGAGAAGCTATTGTTTTCGTAAGATAAAGTCACCTTATCAGCCATATAAAGCGGCTTATCCAACTGAAGCAGTTTCTTCACCTCCTGCTCATCGGTTTGATAAGGCAACCGGATATCGGTCACATAAACCGGAGGAATATATTTGTTATCTACAAACTGTTCCGGCTGGAATACATTAAAGCCATTGATCCCACCAAAATACAATTTTCCTTCGGATGATTTCAATGAAGATCGAGCTATAAACTGATTTCCTTGCAAGCCGTCATTAATCGTAAACTGGCGGAAATGATCTTTGGTAACAGGATTAATCTTAAAAATTCCGGCATTGCTGGATACCCAGAAATCACCTCCCTGATCTTGCTCAATCGCATAAATAACCTTGTTAGGTAATAAAGTATTATGCGGGTCAAATTCAATGAATCTTTTCTCCTTAGCATCAAAAGAACACAGTCCTCCCCCATTCGTTCCAAACCACATGGTTCCTTTCACATCTTCAAATAAAGTAATGATCGAATTACTGGTGATCGTAGTTGAGTCTTCCCGTTCGTGCTGATAATTTTTATAATGACCATTTATCGTGTTGTAAGTGAACACGCCACTACTGGAAGTAGCGATCCAGAGATGATTGTACATATCTTCATGCATATCGGTAATAGAGATCATAGAACCAATATTTATGATGGGCATAAAGTTATCTTTAGCGGCATCATAACGACATAAACCCCAGCTCGTTCCTACGTAAATTTCTCCGTTCCTCCCTCTATAAAAGCATAATACGTCGTTACTACAAATCGTATAGGGAATCCCGCGAGAATGAGTATAAACTTTCACAGCTCCGGTACGCAAATTGACAACCCGTATCCCTTTCGCATAAGTACCGATCCATAAATGGTCTCCATCCAACAATAAGGAACGAATGTCATACTTTTGATTATCATGTCCTCCGATTGGATAAGGAGAAAGTTCGCGGGTAGCAGCATGGAAGAAATATAAACCGCTTTGAGTTCCAATCCAGATATTCCCATCTTTATTCTCACAGAAAGGAGCAACAACCTTTCCCGCTCCGGACACTCCGGCCAGATAGGCAGGCGAATAATAATCAAAATGTTTGGTCTGCTTGGACATATAGTTGACTCCCCCCAAATTGGTCAACACCCAGAGAGCTCCTTCTGCATCCCACATCATGCCATTGATAGTCTGATCGCTCAAGCTTCTCGGATCGGTCGGATTATCCGTCCGCTGGAATGTATTTGTATTTTGATTGAACAGATAAAGCCCGTTATCCGTACCTACCAACAGCTCTTTATCCGTATACTTCAGCAAACAATGAACAGCTCCGAAATTAAACGCCGAACCACTGTAATTATCCATAGCATCGGTTCGTTCGTCCAAACGACTCAGCAGATTGTTTCCCGCACCAATCCAAATATCTCCATCGATATTCTGAATACAGTTTACTTTATAACTATCAGAAGCATTTATATCTAATGAAATTTCATACGTCCGGAGAAACTTGCCGTTTTCGTCAAAGCACAAAAGTCCTTCCTGTAAGGAAGATATATAGACCCTCTTCCGATCAGCACTCTGACAGAGGTCCCATACAAAAGATGTCTGAACACTATTTTGAGTCAGCACCTCTGTTTTCGGATCATAAATAAAAAATCCCTGTCCCAAAGTCGCAATCCAGATAAGACCATTTTCCGTCTTAATAATCTTTTTTATCTCACTGCTGATATACACATTATACTGCGTCGTTTTATCAAAGCAAGAGAAACGATCGGTATCCCGGTCATAAATATAAAGTCCGGAGTTTGTTCCAACCCAAATATTCTTGTCCACCTCTATCAAGGCTTCTACGAAATTATTTTCTAATGAAAATTTGTCGTTGAGAACATTCCGGTACACTTTATTGCCCCGCCCGTCATAACGGTTCAATCCGTCACTCGTACCCAGCCAGATAAAACCATAACTATCTTGAAGGGCGCACCACACGGTATTATGAGACAATCCATCTTCTACCTGATATTTCTTGAACGAAAAATAAGGAGACGCGGATAGTGTTCCGGTCCAGAAGATCAGCAAGCATATTAGTATTTTAGTTAACTTCATTCTACGTGTTTTTTATTCAATTATCGGTTCAGCCAAGGTTCAGGATTCAACTTTTCTTTCTCCCTACGCAACTGGAAGTGCAATACCGTCCGTCCATTATCCGTGCCGTCAGAAAAAACCTGACCGATAGATTGCTTCGTCTTCACCGTATCACCGGCTTTGACGGATGCAGAAGAAAGATTGCAATAAACAGAAATATAATTGCCATGACGAATGAGGACATTAAATAATCCGTTCAATTGGAACACAGCCGCCACCTTCCCATCAAAAATGGCACGCGCCTGTGCACCTGGTTTTCCCTGAATATCAATACCCTTGTTATCCAGTTTCACGTTGCGCAACCCCTCTACGGCATATTGTCCGTAACGGCTGGTGATAATATAAGCACCGGATATAGGCATTGGCAATTTCCCGCGATTCGCGGCAAAGTTACCTGATAATTCCCGATCCGCCTTACTCATGGTATAAGCCTCAAGAGGTTTCGATTTAGCGGCCGTTTCCGTTGCAGCAGATTTTCCCTCCTTGCTTTCCTCTTTCTTACGGGCAGCCGCTTCACGACGAGCTTCTTCCTGCGCACGCTTACGGGCACGCTCTATTTCTTCCGCAATTAATTTATCGATGCGAGCATTCAGCAGATTGGCTTCCCTGCGTTTTTTATTTATCTCATTCTGCAATCCTTTCTGCTTCTTTTGCAGATTAGTCACTAACGTACGTTTCTCTTTTTCCTGCTCTTCCAACTTCACCTTTTCGCTCTCACGTTCTTGCAGCAGGTTCTCTTTGGCGGCTTTCACTTGCTGACGTTCCGCTTTCTTCTTGCGTATCTGCTCCTGTTTCTTTAGGATTTCTTCCCCTTGCAGACGTTGATAAGTGGCATATTCACGAACATATCGCATACGCCGATAAGTCTGCCCCAGATTCTTTGCCGAAAAAATAAACATGAGCTTCTCCTCTATCGACTTATTCTTATACAAGTACTGGACAGAAGCTTCATATTTCTTCTTTTTATCTTTCAAATCCTTCTCCAGCCCGTGCAACTGGCGCTCCAATGAAGCCAACTCACGCTGGATAGCCTCCACATCATTGTTGATAGCCATGATATAGCGTTTCCGCTCTTCAATCTGTCCGGTCAACACAGCCAGACTATTCAACTGGCTTCCCACATCTTTCTTTGTATCCTTCAATATAGATTCCGATTCGGCAATCTGTTTTTGCAGCGCACCGCGTTTACTTTCCAGCTCACGAATCAACTTGTTCGATTGAGCGAAAAGAGGAACTGCCAACCAAAGGCAACTGATTAGAATAACAAAGAAACGTTTCATCATAATAAAGCTACCAGCATTTTTACTAATTCTTCCAAGGGAATCTGGTTGTATTTGGACGTCAGTTCCGTCGGAGTTATCGAAAACTCTTGTGTGGAGAACTCATAAAGTTGGACTTTTGCCTTTTCTAATGAAGGAATTCCTATATCTTTTCCTGTCAGCTCTGTCTTTCCACCAGGAAGAGAGGCATCCATCAATATCTTTTCCAAACGGGAAAACTCCACATTCTTCGACAATACATTTTTCAATTCAGCTTTAGTGGCACGAACAAAGCGTTTATTCATCCTGTCTACCAATAAAACTTCGTCGGGAGTAACTTCTATACGTGCCACTTCCGTACGCAGAATAGGCATCAATAAGGAGATTTGTACCCGCTCATGAGTTTTCATCTTCATGGTTCCCCCTACAGACATGCTTCCCTTCTTGCCGGGAATAGTCAACTGAAGCTTGGAAGCCAGGTAACTAGATGTCGGAGCCTTTGTTGAAGTCTTAGTTTCCGAAGTTGCCAAGTGTTTCGAACTCTTACAGCCGGCCAACACCACTACCACCAACAACAGTAGATAAATGATTCTTTTCATTCCGCAATATATTTCTTCTTCTCTATTTTCTGTTTCAACGTTTTCGACTCGCTACCCATTTCCAGTGCCTTCTTCCAATATTTCAACGCACCTTCCACATCGCCGGTCATAAAATAAATATCTCCGCAATGCTCCACAATCACATCACTCTTCTCGCCGTCGTTCTTCATTGCATTGTCAATATAGATACGGGCTTCGGCATAGTTTCCCTTTTCAAAAAGAATCCATGCATAAGTATCGAGATAGGTCGAATTATTAGGTTCGGCTTTCACCGTTTTGTAACTCATCTCCTCCGCCTTGTCCAAGTCACGACGTTCCACAGACAGATAATAAGCATAATTATTTAATGCGCCAATATTGGAAGGATTATATACCAAAGCCGAATCGTAAGCAGCATAAGCCTCCGTCATTTGTTTCTTGGTATGATAAATATCCCCCATGATAGAATAAAAATCTGAAATGACTTCTTTTCTGGTATCGGGAGTTATATGTTCCAATGCTCTATTACAAACACTCAATACACTATCTCCCTGTTCTGCCTGATGATAAGCGATAGCCAGATAATAATAAAGTTCCAACGCATCCGGAGTAGCTTCAACGCCCGGTTCGCAGACCTTGATAATTTGCTTGTAATCTTCCTTTTTCACCGCCGCGCTAACCAGCATCAGACGGGCAGCCTTATTGGTAGGATCCAGATCAACCACCTGCTCCAATACCGGCACAGCCTCCTGTTCCATATTCTTCGACAACAGGTATTGAGAATAAAGCATCGGTATCTGCGGATCATCCATATCCTGCTTCATCATCCGGTCAAACAAGGCAATCACCTGAGTGCTATCTTTAGCGGACGACTGTTCATTTTCCGCAATCACCTGTCTCATGACACTGATTTTAGTATCAGAAGTCACCTTTTTGTTCAATAACAACGTATCCAGTTGCTGTTGATACAATTCTTTCTGCCCGGTCTGTTCATAGTAAGAAGCCATCGAGAAGAGAGCCATCGGATTATCAGGCTCTACAGCCAGTACCTTCTGGTATGCATCATAAGCTTCCTGCTTTTTCCCGTTCTGAAGATATACATCTCCCAGTATCACCTGATAACGCATATCCATCGGATATTCCTGTACCAGACTTTCTATTTCCTGAAATGCCTTCTTATCATCTTTCATCTGAAGATAAATCCGGAATTTCTCCATAGACAGCTGCTCATTCTTACCCAAACGTTTCTCTAAACGATTCAATGTAGAAATGACATCATTATACTTCTCCTGGCGACTGTAAATATCAAGAAGGCTGAACAAAGGGTCCTGTTTCGACGGGAAACGGGTCACCATCTTCTCAAGCAAAGCCGCAGCCTTATCCAATTCATTTTGTTGCTGGTACAAACTGACCAATCCCTGACTATACCAATAGTTATCAGGCGCAAAAGCCACTGCCTGCTCCAAAGCAACCTGACCTTGCGGCACCTGGCGAAGGAACATATAATATTGCGATATTTCATAAAGCGCAGAAGAAGCAGTGGGGTTGATATCCAGACAATGCTGTAGCAATCCAAATGCCGCATCATACTCATTCTTTCCTTTCATCCGCATGGCTTCCAAGAAGAAGTAGTCATATTTACGCTGTTGTTCAGCAGAAAGCAATGTTTCCTTCATTAAAGAAGCTCCATCTGCTTTCGCTGTTGTTTTTGCTGTACGCACAGACTGGATTCCCCCACATGAAGTGAGCATCAATACCGTCACGAACAGCCATCCTATTTTTATCTTCATTCTATTTTCTCCATTAAGCATTCATCATACTCCGGTATGTCCGAAACCACCGGCTCCCCGTTCTGTTTCATCCAGCACCTCCACTTCCTGCCATACAGGCTGTTCGTGCTTTGCTATCACCATCTGCGCGATACGTTCGCCATCTTCAATAACAAAAGCCTCGGACGAGAGATTAACCAAAATGACACAAACTTCTCCACGATAATCCGCATCAATCGTACCCGGAGAATTAAGTACCGTGATACCTTTCTTTATCGCCAGCCCGCTACGTGGACGAACTTGCGCCTCAAATCCCTTCGGCAGAGCGATATACAATCCTGTCGGCACCAGACAACGTTGCAACGGTTCCAGTGTGATAGGTTCAGAAAGATTAGCACGGATATCCATTCCTGCGGACAATTCGGTGGCATAAGCCGGAAGCGGATGCTTCGATTTATTGATAACTTGAATATTCATAAATGCATGTTTACTATTTAACGGGCGAAAATACACATTTTGAACTGAAAAATAGTTAAGTTTGCAGTTAAATAATGTACCTGCAACCAAATTGCGAATGGTAAACAACTAAATCCTAAATAAAAAGATAAGTCAAGCATCTTTAAGTTCAAATGATAAACGGAACTTCCAATCACAACGTTGCCGCCTTTAGCTACAACCGAAAGTTTCTGTTTTGTAGTCCAAAGCGGCAACCATAATTTAGTTATAATCAAAAGAATATTTACATCTTAGAAAAAGAAAGTTTATATACGATCAATCTGCCCTAAAACGTTCAGTCTGCACATCACGAGAGTTTGCTCCTACCATGACATCAAATTCTCCCGGTTCATAAACGTATTGTAATCCTGAATTATAAAATCTCAAATCGTCTTCCGTGATAACAAACTTAACTTCACGACTCTCTCCTTTTTTCAAGAAGATACGTTCAAAGCCTTTCAGCTCTTTCACTGGACGAGATATTTCAGCGTAAATATCATGCAGATACATTTGTACGATCTCATATCCGTCAAAATCTCCGTCATTGGTTACAGTCACAGACACTGTCAACTCCCCATTTCTGGACAGTACATCCGAACTAAGTTGTAAATTCCCATAAGAGAAATTTGTATAACTCAAACCGTACCCAAAAGGATAAAGAGGTTCGTTACTCATATCCAGATAGTTACTGGAGTAACGGTTAAAAGAATGACTGTCAGGATCGGGACGACCTGTATTCAAATGATTATAGTACAGAGGAAGCTGTCCCACTGAACGGGGAAAAGTCGTAGTCAGCTTGCCGCCCGGAGTCACTTTACCGAACAATACATCAGCAATAGCATCGCCTGTTTCACTTCCACCGAACCAGACATTCAAGATAGAATGAACATTGGCATCCTCCCAGTTCAGAACTAACGGACGCCCTGTAAAAAGAAGCAACACTACGGGTTTACCCGTCTTCACCAGCGCCTTCAACAAATCCTGTTGAGCATCAGGAATCCCTAGTTCCGTACGTGAAGCCGATTCACCACTCATTTCAGCACATTCTCCCAAAGCCGCAACAATCACATCTGCACGGGCAGCCGTATGCAAAGCTTCATCCAACAATTGCAGTTCATTGCCGCGTTCTAACGGACGGATACCAGCTCCTCCTTTTTCAAGTTCCGCATCATGATATATATTACTACCTCTCGCATACAGTATTTCAGCCTTATCACCTGCTGCCGAACGAATTCCCTCCAATAATGTCCCGTGACAGGAAGGAGTACACGTCATACTCCACATCCCACACATATTATTACGGGCATCAGCCATAGGACCAATTAAAGCAATCTTACCTTTCCGTTCGAGCGGAAGCAGATGATCCTCATTCTTCAACAGAACAAATGTTTCAGCTGCGATTTCACGCGCCACCGCGCGATGAGCAGTCGTATAAAGTTCTTTTTCCACACGCAGGGTATCACAGTATTTATACGGGTCAGAGAACAAGCCCAATTTATATTTTGCTTCCAATACACGGCGACAAGCGGCATTAATCTGTTCTTCCGTAACTTTCCCTTCTTTCAGAGATTCTTCCAATGTATTCAGAAAACCGCAAGAAACCATATCCATATCCGTACCCGCCTGTAAAGCACGTACAGAAGCCTCTTTCAAAGGAGCAACCCCATGTGAGGACATTTCGGCGATAGAATTATAATCCGTCACTAACAACCCACAAAAGCCCCATTCATTCCGGAGCAAATCGGTCAGTAACCATTTATTAGCCGTAGCCGGAATGCCGTCCACCAAATTGAAAGAACTCATCACACTACCCACACCTGCCTCAACAGCTGCCTTGTATGGGGCAAGATATTCATTATACATACGTTGGCGACTCATATCAACCACATTATAGTCCTTCCCTGATTCGGATGCGCCATATAATGCAAAGTGTTTTACACAGGAAAGAATTTCGTTTTTTCCCTGCATATTATTTCCCTGATAACCGCGTACATAGGCTTTTGCTAACAGGGAACCCAAATAAGGGTCTTCACCACTACCTTCTGCAATACGCCCCCAACGACTGTCACGACAAATGTCAACCATCGGGCTGAATGTCCAGCAAATACCATCCGCACTGGCTTCTACAGCAGAAATGCGTGCCATACGTTCAACAGCTAGTGTGTCCCAGCTACAAGAAAGCGCTAAAGGAATCGGGAAAATGGTTTCATAACCGTGGATAACATCAGCTCCTACCAGCAAAGGAATTCCCAAACGGGTAGAATCAATGGCTATACGCTGCAAATCAACAATTTTTCTTATTCCTTTCACATTAAAAAATCCTCCAATCTCCTGGTTACGAACCATTTTCGTAAGTTCGGCACTATTTACATTACCAGTAACCAAATCACCCCCGGAAGGAAGATTCAATTGGCCCAACTTCTCGTGCAGTGTCATCTTTCCCATCAGATTGGCAATATATCGATCCATCTCTTTATCTCCTTCTTCAGCCGACAATGAACAGGAAGACAATAACAACCCATATAGAACGCCTAATAACAAGTATTGATATTTCATGTTTATTACTTATTATATAATCACTTCATTATTTAGATACTTACATTAATGAGATAAAATCTTAATATCCGAATCACTTAACCCATAATCAACAAGCGTATATTTTTTGCCTTTATACGGAGTCGGCATAAACCGCCCGGAACCTAATGTATCGTAAATGATTGGATTGAAAGAAGCATTCCTTTTTGCCCTGAACAGCAACACACAGAACTGACCGGAAACAGCATATCCAAATTCAATATCCTCTACTCCTTCTCCCAGCACTTCATAACCTTGCAAGAGAGGTTCAACGCCTTTAAACATAAAATTAAGTTTTACAGTCAAATTATCGGCTAAATCTATCTCAAGGGTATTCCGCATTGGAGAAGAAATGACAGCCCCTAATACATTCCAATTCATATCATAATTAGCTAAAGTTGTCCATATTATCCCGTCAGAACTTACCCCTCTAAGCTTCTGCATCAAAGTCGTTTCGTAAGGATACAAACGCTGTGAATTAGCAACTACACAATTCAGGAAAGAAAACTTATCCGCAATATCCCATCCCACCAAATCAACAGGACAATCTAGAATCTTAAAATTATCATTTAATACAGTAAAAGTAGAATTGGACAACTTCACTTTCAAATTGGGGTTATTCCCTTCTGCCTGAATAAAGCTGGTTCCAAAATTATTCAAATATGAAAAAGAAATCTGTTGGTCCAGCATCAAATCCGGACTATAACCCTCATTCACGACGATTCCTCTATCAATCGTATCATAATAGACTTGATTGAAAACAAAAAATCCGCCACTAGCTATACGTATTCCGACTGTTGAACGGTAATTCTTACCATCCTCAAGATGGGTCCCTCCGGTAGTATCCCAAGAAAGAATATGTACATTGTTCAATATATGACCGGCAGATTTCGTAACTAAAGCTTCTTTTGTACAATAAATAAAAGTGTCAGATATCTTACAATCACAACAAGATTCATCTATATAGATACCGTATACATTATCATTCGAAGAGATGCCTTGAATTGTTACATTATCTATCTTTGTATCCGAGCTACCCGTTCCACCAGTTCCAATACCTTCAGGAACGTGTATGCGGATATGTGTATTACGTCCTCGCACCAGACTCATCGTACGTATCTGCACCAACTGCTTCCTTCCGTTTACTAGAATTCCATTATCTGCATTATAACAGTCTAGTATTCCTCCTTCGATATAAGAGAATCGCCGATGTGAAACATCGGTAAAATAGGTTTCTGAATAACCTACTTTAATCAATGCTTCCAAATGGACATCACTTTTAACCGTTGCATTCTTATCAAAAATAAGGTTTACATTTTTGGTATATTCCAATGGCAGAACGATAGGCTCCGTCAAGTTATAAGTTCCGGCAGGAAAATAAAGCGTTTTCCCATAAGACTGACCGACCAAATTATTAAGTTGAGAACCAATCAGTGTTCCATCATTCTTAATATCATAATCAATGACTGATACAATATCTTCATTATGCCCTTCCTTGACTTCAACAACAGCCTCCGGTAATGAATCATCATCGTTACATCCCCAGATTGGCATAAAAGATAATAAGCCTAAAAATAAAAAGTTAAGTTTCTTCATTTTTCTTGTTTTTTTAAGTTTAACGTAAAGTTTGAAATGAAGAGGCCGGTAATCCTGCACCGTTAATTAAGTTACATGTAGGATTATCTCCCCATCCATAGCGAACAGTCAAAGGATGTTTTACCATTTCCGATGATACAATGATTTCATTTCCACAGATTTCAGCTTCCGCCCAATGATATTTTCCGTCTATCCCTGCTATGGCAAACCCTGTCAATTTTTTCCCATCAGACGTTTTTAATCCTCCGTCTGCACACTCAAAAGAGAGAATAACCCTGTCTCCTTTCACACGGTAAGTCTGATAAACCGGACCACTACAAACAATCCGCTCACCATAGGTATCGGCACGTGCTAATAAGGCAAGTCTACGCCCTACTTCCTGTTTGTTTTTGGGATGAATATCATTCATATCGCCGATGTCTATGGTAACGGCCATACCCACATTGTCATAATACAAAGCTGTCTGGCGCTGCGCTTCTCGTAATTCAGCCCACTGTGAGTCTCCCGGTTCATCTGCTCTCTCTAAATAATTAGCCAATTGCACAAGGTAGAAAGGAAAATCATTCCCCCATTCCTCACGCCAGCTCTGAATAAGTAATGGAAGCAATATCCTATATTGTGTAGCACGCCCTACATTATTCTCTCCCTGATACCAAATAACCCCACGAAATTTGTAAGGTGCCAATGGATGAATCATCCCATTATAAAGCACAGTTTGCACATTCGGATTCATCTCAAACACTGGGTCAATATGAGATTGAGCGGCAACTTTACACTTCCATTCACCAGATATAAGAATCCAGTCTCCGACATCTTTGCTTAACTTCATTTCACCTCCGATGCCACACCCTCCTCCAGTATCCACGATACGAACAGTAATTACAGCTTTGCCCGCTTTTACTAAATTACCCGGTATTTCATAAGTACGGGAACGAGTATATCCTTTCGTGCTCCCTATCTCGATTCCGTTAAAATAAGTAATATCCTCGTCATCCACATACCCCATGTGTAAACTCAACGTTTTTCCCTCCCATTGTTCTGGAATATCCACCGTCTTTCGCCCCCAAACAATACCATCAAAATCAGGAAAAGTCTTTTCGATATTTCCGGGGAAAGAATGAGATATCCATCCTTCATCATTATAAGAAAGAGTATTCCAAAAAGGCTTTCCATTTCTCATTCCTTTATCTAACGACAAAATCTTTGCCTGCCTTTGTTCTTCCTCCGCCTGTAAATCACAATCCTTGTTTCCCAACCTTCGGATAAGCTTCAATTGCTCAACAAAATCGGGAACTTCGCCCAATGCTTGAGCACTTATCCACGACTCTATATTAGTACCGCCCCAATGAGCACAGATAAGTCCTACCGGTACCTGCTGCGTGCGTGCTATTTCCCTACCGAAAAAATAGGCTGTTGCTGAAAACTCCCGGATAGTAACCGATGAACACACTTGCCATCCTCCTCCGACAGCAGTAAACTCCTGCGACGGACTTAGACTAATAGTATTACTCACAGTCATCAAACGTATATCCGGGTAATTGGCCTGTGCCACCTCTTGTTGATAGTTTTTCACTTTGCCCCATCCTTCTACTGGCATTTGCATATTCGACTGACCGGAACAAAGCCATACTTCACCAATCATTACATTCTCCAATCTTACTTTTTCTCCATCCGTTATTTCTAAATGATAAGGTCCCCCGGCTTTTGGGGTTTTGATGTTTACTTTCCAATTACCCGTCCTGTCAGCTATATTCTCATATTTCTCCCCACTCCATGAAGGAATCACTATAACTCGCATTTCTGGAGATGCTTTTCCCCAAACAGGTACTTCAGCCTCTTGCTGAAGTACCATATTATCGGAAAATAAAGGAGACAACTTAACTTTGGCACAAGCGGTCAGTGACGCAAATAATCCCGACATTAATATAATCCATTTATACATATCACTCCGACTTACAAATTATTACCATTCGATTGCTTGATCTTCATCCGGAATCTGAATATTAATTTTACGTTCCATATTCACAGTCCCTTCAACCGTATAACTTATAGGAGTGCCCGGGACAGAAGTGACATCATCAAACTCATATTTGAAATTCTCAATAGTAATCGTTTTATGTTTTAGATATGGCAACGAAACGTCCATTTTTTCCGTCACTTTCCATGTCGGATTTTTTATCAGTTTGAAATGAATGTCCGGATCGGGAGCAAAAAGAGTAACTGTCCCGTCGGCATTGAGCGTGAAAATAATCTTGTACTTTCTGCGTTCCAATTCCTCTTCGTTTATCAAGCCTGCATAGAAGAATATGGAATGCTCGTCTACCACAAATGCAGTACGTTCATTAGTAGTCATTTTATTACCGGCATTCTTAAAGCCTACTTGCATAGTTGTGGTAGAATAGGTACCTGAGTAATCATTGAAAGGAATCACACGCAATAATGCTTTCTTGTAGTTCTTCCTTGGATGAGGCTCATAACTGCCGGTCGGACTTTCTGCAATTGTGAGCGGCAATACCCATTTGTCGACCAAATCAATTCCACTCAGTTTAAAATTGATGTCCAAAATCCCCATGCAATCGCCTGCTGGAATCATTACTTTCATGTCATCCAACTCATAATAACCGGAGGTAAGCTCTCTGTAATACAAATCCTTTCTATTATGAAAATACTCCCAGTTGATACTTTTCAAGGTGTCTGAATCTATCGCTACCTGTACCTCCGTATCACTCCCGGCCATTGTAGAGCCACTCATAATGAGAGGTAACTGATAGGTTACCATACCATTCGACTTGTATTTTACATAAATATCAGTCACTCCTTTTGCATAATTCATCGGCGCCTTAAATGAAACATAGCGTTCATATTGTTCGTCAGTCCATTCTTCATTACAAGCTGTGCAAAACAATACCATCAAAACAGCAAGTAACGGATAATATATTCTTTCTTTCATATTCATTTTATTATATAAGGTTAATCATAGTAAGTCCATCCGGGGTTTTGAGTCAGCCGCTTATTGCGCTGTAACTGTCCGTGACTAAAGGGCCAGAAATAGCTTTTTTCTACAAAGCGGACAGGCAACGACATAATTGCCACCGGCGTATGAAACAAATCGCGGCGAGCTTCATCCATCAGCATATTGCATCCGTAAATCAATGTTTCTTCCTCCTGAGGAGCATCTTTCCAACGTCTTAAATCGTAATAGCGGTGATTCTCGCCCATAAACTCTATCTGACGTTCGCGCTTGAGTTTCTTCCGGAACATTTCTTTATTCTGATACTCGGAAGAGGTATAATCAGGCACACCTGCACGAATACGAACCGGCTGGATACCTTTTTTCAGTTCATTCACATCACGTCTTAATGTGTACATTGCCGAGCCATCCCAGGATGGGATGTCATAACTTCCATCCAGTTCATTTAATGCTTCGGCATAAATCAATAGGATTTCCGCATAGCGAATAGCAGTCTCTGTTTTTTGCCTGTAATAAAAACTGTTTTGGTATTTAGCATCATAAGGGTTCACATATTTTTTGATACCGATACCTGTAAATATACGATTGCCGCCATTGTATCCTTCGGAAGTCCCACGATAAAACCAGACTTGCTGGTTAGGACTGGCAGCTCCATCCTTTCCATTCAATGAAGACATATTCCACACACTGCCATTGAAAGCGACTGATGCATAGAAACGGGGTTCACGATTGGCATATTGTAAAGAAACTCCGGCGCGCAAAGGTTTGTAGCGACCGGCATCTACATCTTCACTGGTCACATAACCGCTTAATCGGGCACTTCCATCTCCCCGCCCTATCTCTTTATCTTTACCTGGACAATCAGTACCGTCGGCCATGTAGTAGGAGTCACATTGTTTCTGTGTCATTCCATGCATACTCCATCCTCCGGCCACCGTCGGCAACTGATGCAATACCATGTTTGCAATGCCATCCGGTGAGGTAGTTCCTTCTCCAGTATGATCGACCGTTATGTTATCCACACGTGAAAAAATAAGTTCCGGATTTGCATAAGCAGAGAGTTCGCCATTAAAAACAGAACGATATGACTCAAAAGGATCAATGTCGGCATATCCGTCCGGCCAACTTTTTTTGGAGAAGTTATTATCATCAAACGGCTCGATGGTCTCCGGATAATCGTCCGTACCGCCACCTCTTATACGATTCTTGACGTACAATTGATAGCGATGACCATTATTATTTCCCGGTAACTCCATCACATCTCTTGCAGCAGCAGCTGCCCTTGCCCATTTCGATTCATCGTATTCGGCAGAAAGCAAACGATTTCCTTCGTCATCTACCATTTGTTGTGCATAAGAATCGGTATTGCCATTCATCAACGGGCTGGCGGCATATAAAAGGACTTTGGCACGGGTGGCTAAAGCAGCTCCACGGGTAGGACGCGCTATATTGTTGGCTCCTCGCTCCAAAGGAAGATCCTTGGCTGCCAACACCATCTCGGATGTGATATATTCCACGCATTCGTCATACGTATTACGCGGACGGGC
Source organism: Bacteroides sp. OF03-11BH (assembly GCF_003604005.1). NCBI lineage: Bacteria > Pseudomonadati > Bacteroidota > Bacteroidia > Bacteroidales > Bacteroidaceae > Bacteroides > Bacteroides sp. OF03-11BH. The sequence goes on from NZ_QTMW01000029.1 coordinate 31,276, forward strand.
TAATGCATCATAATCCTGTGTATAATCTTCTCCGGCATCCGGAATCAAAGGAATGGGACCATACTTACGCAAAAGCAACCAGTAATAGTAAGCTCGCACAAAGCGTGCCTGTGCTGCATAATCAAGCCTTTCTTCCTCTGTCAGCTGCGTATTCATGTGGATATACTTCAAAAAAACACATGCTTTATTGATACCCAAATAGCAATTAGTATAAGTCTCTTGCATCCAATCCTCATTATACTCCACATTTCGGAAATAAGAATAATAACCACCTGCTATATGCTTATTCCCCAAATCATTCCAATCTGCCCAATAAATATCATCGGCAAAATTAGTCGGCACACTCTCTTTTCCACCAATATCCTGATTTTGGTTTCTGAGATATGAATAAGTGTTGGAAAGCCACGAATCCATATAATCCCTGTTCGTAAACACTTTCTCAATCGTCAGGCGGTCCTTGAAATTATGTTCCACCTCCAAATAATCGCTACACGATGCCAGATAGCAGACCATAAATAGTATAGCACCAGTATTATATAACCATTTCATACTTTTCATTTTTTATAAGTTTACATTTAATCCCACTGTGATAGATTTAGATAACGGATAAGCTGCTCCATTCGAACTGTTCATCTCCGGATCCCACATCTTGAACTTTGACCAAGTAAGCAAATTGGTACCAATTAAATAAATGCGTACATTATTGAAATGCATCTTGTTGACGAGAGGCTTAGGCAAGGTATAGCCTATTTCCAAAGTCTTCAAACGCACATAAGAGCCATCACGCAACCAGAAAGAGGATTCTTGATAGTTGTTGTTACTTCCGCCATAACTTAACCGGGGATATTCTGCCCGCACATTTTCTGTGGATTCAGTGCCCGATTCATCTCTTGAAATCCAACGGCCGGCTACGACGTCTTTTAATATATTGCCTTTGCTACCGTTGACGAAAGGACGGACACCGCTTCCATTGATAAAGAAAGAAGACTTACCTGCTCCTTGAAAATGCAGATTAACATCTAGCCCTTTCCACTGAGCGGAAATACCCATACCATAAATCAAATTGGGGACGGTAGTCGCTCCAATGGCTACCCTATCCATATCAGAAATAATTCCATCACCATTGACATCCTTATACTTGATGTCACCCGGTTGGTAGGCACCGAAAGTTTGCTGCGGACTATTACGAATGTCTGTATAATCCTTGAACAATCCCAACGCTATAAGACCTTTCGCCTGATTCACACGGTATCCCTGTTCCATTAAATAAGGATAAACATTGTTCTGTTCATCTTTATCTTTCACTTCATTTTTCGATAGAGTCATGTTTCCCCGCATGGTGAGTTGGACACTCCCAACCTGCTGCTTATATGCAAGGTTTCCATCCACTCCTTTTGAGAGAACTTTCCCCACATTAGCTTGCGGAAGTGTCATCCCATTTTCTACACCTGCTGTGGCAGGAAGATATCTACGGTACATGAAGATGCCCTTACGGTCTTCATGGAAGTAGTCTATTGTCAAGGTGAATTTATCGTCAAACAAACTCATATCTAATCCGATGTCATGCTTGGTGGCGATTTCCCATGTCACACCGTCATTAGCATAAGACGTATAACGTAATCCCTGAAAAAGAGTGGTTCCATACTTTTCATAACCATAATCCGCCCAGTTATATCCTCCGAAGGCAGAATAATAACCGGCATTGTCTCCCCAAATATTGGGAGCACCCCCATAACCGATTGTATATAAATAAGGAAAACGTATCAGTGTAGTACCATTAGCTTCATACATTTTATCGTTACCGACCTTACCCCAAGAATAACGTACTTTAAACATATTTACCCACTTCAGGTTCTTCTTGACAAAGGGTTCTTCTGCTATATTCCATGCCACAGAATAGGCCGGGAAGAAACCAAATTGATGACCCGCAGCAAAATTCTCAGAACCGGTATATCCGAAATTGAAATTCAGAAAATAGCGATAATTCCAATTATAGGCAATTCTTCCAGCCAACCCTTGATGGCGCATAGGGAGCGAATTCTTGATATCATTACCAATCTCCTGGGTTTTCACCTTTGAATCCTGTGTATATTTCAATGTTCCGCTAAGAATATGGGATTTAAAATTCCGGTTATACTGGAGTTCGGCTTCAAAGTACTCTTTTCGTTCACCCGTATTGCCGGAAGTCTGGGTCATTTCTTGTTCTGCCCGCTTTCGCATAAAATTGATAGTACCATCATCTTTTCTAAAGCGATCCGCACTCCATAAAGCCGGACATTTATAACGCTTGATAAAATTATAGTTATCTGTGTCAAAACCAAAACGCCCTATAAAATTCAATCCTTTCGTAATGAAATCTAATTTTTGATTCAAAGTAATATTAGTCTGAATATTATTCCACCACTGTTCATTATACCCACATTGAGTGGAAGCTACCCATGGGTTAATATCGCCGTCCGAATTGGTAGGAGTATATCCATTGGAGTACATAATGGGCATGCTAGTAGGAGTTTGATTTAAAATGCTATTCCAGATCTCATGTGAAGTCATACCCGATTCATTCATTTTTTTTAGCGAACCACCGATACCCACTTGCAACAAAGTAGTACGTGTTACATCAATATCCGCATTCATACGGTAGTTCCAACGCTTATTGTTACTATTGGTGTTATAGTCCTCATTCAGTGATTTGTCTACTTTATACATACCACCTTCGTCAAGATAACTGCCCGAAACGAAATAACGTGCATTCTGTCCACCGCCACTCAAATTCAATGTTGCCCGATAACTCATAGCTCCATTTTTTAACAAGGTGTCCATCCAGTCCACATTCGGTAATAAATCGGGGTCTAGTCCTTGTGTGAGAATTTTTAGTTCATTTCCACTATAAATAGGTTCGAGATTACGGGTTCTGCGCGCCTCATTAGCCAGATTAGCATAAGTAATACCGTCTACAAAATCAGGAGTAAATGTACGTGTATTGTAAATTGTCTCCACTTTCGCATCAACAGTTATTTTATTGATCTTACCACGACGGGTAGTAATCAAGACTACACCATTAGCACCACGCGATCCATAAATAGCCGTTTCCGAAGCATCTTTCAATACGGTGAAGGATTCGATATCTTCATAATTCAATTCATTCATATCACGTTCAAAACCATCGACCAGCACTAATGCACTTGACCCCGCTCCAAACGTAGAGATACCACGAATCCAAAATTCAGAAACATTTTTTCCCGGCTGCCCGCTAGTCTGACGTGCTATTATACCTGCAACATTCCCTGCCAAAGAGTTGGAAATACTACCTGTAGGAGAGGTTCTTAATTGTTCTACATTGATAGTAGACACGGCTCCGGTCACCGTTAGTTTCTTCTGTGCACCTGTAGCAGTAATCACTACTTCATCCAATGCCGTTTCGGTTTTTTCTTTCATTACTACGTTCACTGTGCGCTCTTCTCTCACAAGGATCTCTTGTGTCTCATAACCAATGTAAGAGAAAATTAAACGATTATATGGTTGCATTTTAATGCTGAATTTACCATTTATGTTCGTGATAGAACCCAACCCCGGTACGTCTTTAACGGACACATTAGCCCCGATGAGCGGTTCTTGATTTTCATCCGTAACCACTCCAGTCACAACAATCTGCCTATGGGTGGACTGCTGAGCCGAAATTCCTGCCGCAAAACAACATAGAGCGGCTATTATAACTAAGAATTGTTGTTTCATGTTTTTCATACTATTTTTTATTCCACAATAATCTGACGGATACGGCGATTATACTCATCACCAATATAAAATATCTTATTCACTTCATCAAAGGCAATACTGTGCGGTCCGTTGAAACGGGCTTCCTGAAGCAAATCGCCGTCAACGTATCCGAAATGGCTATTATCCATTGCCACGCTTCCACGCCCTGCGTATCGGATGGCCTCGGCATTAGGAGTGACCTTCCATATCAGATCTCCAGGGTGGTTACCCCACAATTCTCCATCTGCCACATAAAAGTCATAGATATCGTCTTTATGCTGCTCTATGTATTTCTCATTTTTCACAAAAGTGCCCTGCCACATCACCCCCATACGGACATTCGTTCCTATACCTTCATTGTATCCCTGATTCCAATTTCCAACATAGATACTCGGCAGTTCCAGCCAGTTTGTCGTCTTGTTAAACTGGCATTTGAAGATAGTTCCTTCACGCGGACGCATGACATAGGCAAAGTCACCGGAAGGATGAAAGTAAACATACATCCATACCCAGCTTCCACCCACAGAAAACATTGTTTCCACTTCTTTTGTTGCCATATTATAGCGTTTGATAGTGGCATCCGATTCCTGAGCAAAATAGATGTCACCCGTCTGTGGATGAATAGTTGCCGAAATAACCCATTTATAACCGGAAAAAAGCGGATGAGCTTTCTTAAATTCTTCGCTACGCAAAAGCATAGTGACAACAATCGGAGAATCACCCTCGGAATAATTACTCACAAATAGAGTATCACCAGTCAGACTCCAGCATAAAGAACGCGGATCTTGAATATTCAACTGCCCCACCGTTGCCACTGTAGTCAGTTCTTGTACCTCCATGTCGATCAAACGAATACTACTTTTATTCTCAATCATATAAATATGATTCGGGTTCTTAGGATCAATGCTCAGCCATGTAGGCGAATTCAAACCACAATCACTGAATGGGCCATCCTTCACTTCATATCGCCCAGTCTCATCCACATAGCCACATAACGTAGTAACCTGCGTATTGGCTATATAAGTAAATCTGTCAGGAGCTATAGCAGCTTGATCACCAATAGAAATTTCTATAGTCCCTTTACCGGCATTGCGAGGTACCATACAATATATGCACTCATTGTTACAGTTTACGACTCTAGTCTCCACGCCTCCCAACTTCAAGTTAATCAAGGAAGGATCATTACCGAAGTTTTTTCCATAAATAAGTAACTGTGTTCTTGGAGTGACTTCCCTGGGCTCGAAGCCCACAATTTCAATAGGCAAACTGTTATCAAAAGCTTGCTCCTTTCTCTTTTCATCGTCTTTACAACCGATGAAACAACCAAGCAAAGCAAGTAAACAAAATGCCTTAACAACATTCATTCTTTTTCCTGTCCTGTTCATCATAATAATAAATTTAGTTAATAATAAGATTTAATAGTCAATGGGCCCAAAGATTTATTAATTGCAAATATAGAAAGGAGGGTATTAATTATAGGCTAATTCCTAACTAACAAACAATAAAAACTAATCAAACAGCTCCAGAATTAAATAATTTGTGCTTTCTTTGCAAGTATCTTAGCAAAGAAAGCACTATGAAATTTCAAAATTGCTTATTTTTAATATTGCTTATCGTTTGTCTATCATGCCAAAGCAAAAAGACTGATAAACAAACAGGCATTGACTCTACACTTTTCTACACAAATCCTGTCATAGGTGGAGGATCCGAGCCATGGGCCATCTTTCATGAAGGAAAATATTACTATACTCAAAGTTTAGCAGACTGTATCATATTATGGGAAACTGATGATATTACACAACTGGCAGAAGCAGCAAAAAAAAACGTATATTCGCCCCAAAATGGCTCGGGTATATCTCATCTTTGGGGACCAGAGATACACTATATGGACAATAAATGGTATATCTATTGCGCTGCTGATGATGGTAATATAGACAATCGTCAGATATATGTGCTAGAAAATGAATCTCCCGATCCCATGAAAGGAGAGTTTGTCATGAAAGGAAGAATATCGACCGATAAAAATAATAACTTGGCTATTCATGCTAATCCTTTCGAGCATAATGGCAAACGTTATCTAATCTGGTGCGGATGGGAAACCAGAAGAATTTATCAAGAAACCCAATGTATCTATATCGCTGAAATGAAAAATCCATGGACACTAGCCTCAGACCGTATATTAATATCCAAACCTGAATACGAATGGGAATGTCAATGGATCAGTGTAGATGGCAATAAAACCGGTTATCCTATTCATGTGAATGAAGCTCCACAATTTTTCCGTTCCAAAAACAAAGACAAATTATTAATATATTACTCTGCAAGCGGTAACTGGACACCTTATTATTGTGTAGGGTTATTAACAGCTGATGCTAACAGCGATCTTCTCAACCCGAATTCATGGAAGAAATCTCTGGAACCTGTATTCAAACAAGCACCAGAGAATCATGTGTATGGCCCCGGTAGCCTGTGTTTCATACCTTCACCCGACAAGAAAGAATGGTATATACTTTACCACGCTCGAAACGCCCTTCGTGACATGTTCGTTTTGGACGGTCGGACAACACGCATACAAAAGATAGAATGGGATGAAAATGGAATTCCCATTTTAGGAATCCCCCAAAAGGAAAGCACCCTGCTTCAAAAGCCGTCTGGCACCCCCACGAGTGATAGGAACTAGCTGTTATCCTTTATAATCTTTCGGTAATACCCCAAACTTTTCTTTAAAACACTTTGCAAAATACGAAGAAGTAGTAAACCCTAACTGTTCGGCAACTTCAGCTATTCGTATACCACTCATGATTAGTTCAGTCGACTTATTCAACCGAAAGTTCTTTATATAATCATGAGGCGGCATACCAGACAGAGCCTTTATCTTCCGGGAAAAATTAGAACGACTCATATTCATCTGCTCTGCTAACAAATCTATCGAGCAACTCTCATCAGCAAGCAGTTCCGACAAAATCGTATTTACCCTCTCTATAAATTCTACATCTTTTTGTGAAAGAGCAAAATCCGCCAATGAAGAAGCCGGACTTCCAGAAAGATTAATCATCAACTTATGGAAGGCCAGTCGCAGTTTTAATAAGTTTTCGATTTGTTTATGGAGCTGCTTAATAGAGAATGGTTTCTCAATATATGCATCAGCACCATTTTCAAAACCTTCCGCTTTTGAGTCTAACGTTGTCTTCGCTGTCAACAAGATAACGGGAATATGAGAGTAAACTAGATCTGATTTTATATAGTTGCATAATTCAAGACCATTCATTTCGGGCATCATAATATCACTTACAATGACATCAATACTCTCACGTGAAAGTATTTCCAGTGCTTCTTTTCCATTGCAGGCAGAAAAAACTTTAAACCAATCACTTAGAGATTCTCTGGTCAAATTTAATAACTCGACATTATCTTCCACCAACAAAACAATGAATCTCTTATTTCCAAACTCCGAATCCGGCATTTTTTTTCCTTCCACATCTATCATCTGCATTTCAGCAAATTCATTCGGAATACTTTCCGTTACTACTGTTTCCAACGGCAAAGACAATATAAATGAGGAACCACCTTCCATCCTATTTTCTAATGATAAAGTTCCATGATGAGCTTCTGCCAAAGATTTGGCAAATGCCAAACCAATCCCTGTACCTGTAGACGTTGCCACCGGATCATCCGGCAATTGATAGAAAGCCTGAAATATCTTATTTTGCTGACCTTCAGGGACTCCGGGGCCATCATCACTCACTATTATATTTACCCTATCGCCCAATAATATTAGCCGCATCTCGACTTGAGATTTTGCATATTTAATAGCATTTCCTACCAAGTTTACCAAAATTTTACTAACTTTCTCCGAATCAATCATCACACTAATTTCTTCAGGAGGTAAACTAAGACAGATTGTTAACCCTTGCAAATCTACAGAACCATTGAACTGATTGAATATATCACTCATCAACGCATTAATACTACACTCCTTCATGCTAAGTTGCAATGCTCCACTCTCCATCTTCTGAAAATCAAGTAACTGATTCGTTATTCCCAACAGATAATTTACATTCTTATCCATCACCGAAAGGTATTTTTCTTTTCTTTCTTCTTTTTCCTCTTCCCTCAACTTTTCCAGAGGGAGCCGAATCAGACTAAGAGGAGTACGTATTTCATGTACCAGATTGATAAAAAAATTGATTTTCGATTTATACATCTCTTTTTCCTTGGCAACCTGATAATCCTCCATACGACGTTTATATTTACGCTTGACATAGAGATTCCAACGCCAACCAATATAGCAAGCTGTACACAGAAATAATAGTATATACATAAAATAAGCGACACTAGTCCGCCACCAGGGCGGAGTTATCACAATCCATAAGGAAGCCGCTTTCTCATTCCAGTGATGGTCATTGTTAGAGCCACAAACTAAAAACTCATATTCCCCAGCTGGAAGATTGGTGTATGAGGCCGTATTATTAGATGAATGTATCCACTCCTTATCAATACCTTTCAACATATAAGTATAACGATTTCTGTGTGGATCTTCATAACTAAGTGCTACAAAACGTACTGTAAAACTATTATTTGTATAGGGTAATTGGATCTTATCCGCTTTATAGAAGGGCTTATCTAAACGAAGCAGCCGTTTCACTTCTTGTTCATCTGTCAAATAAGGGAAACTAATATCAGTAACATAAACAGGGGGAAGATAGGTATTATCCGTAAACTGCCCCGGTTCAAATACATTGAAACCATTGATTCCTCCAAAATAGAACTTCCCTGTGGACGATCTCAATGAAGACTGTGCGGTAAACTGATTACCTTGCAAACCATCATTTACGGTAAATAAATGAAAGTTCTTTTGAGACACGGGATTAATGCGGCATAATCCGGCATTACAGGAAATCCAAAAATCACCGGTCCGATCCTGTTCTATAGAGAAAATTACCTTATTAGGCAACAATGTATTTTCCGGGTCGAAGTCAATGAAAGTCTCCGTATCTTTGGAGAATGAGCATAATCCTCCTCCATTGGTTCCAAACCACATTGTTCCTTTCATATCTTCAAACAATGTAATCACAGAATTACTGGTAATAGTTGTTGTATCTTCACGTATATGTTCAAAATGTTCCCAACGATCGTTCACTGTATTATAACGAAAGACACCACTATTTGAGGTCGCAACCCAAAGACTATTGTACATATCCTCATAAATATCAGTTACAGAAGCCATAGAGCCGACATGAATGATTGTCACAAAATTATCCAATTGCGAATTGTAACGACATAACCCCCAACTTGTTCCAACAAAAACATCTCCTTTTCGGTCTTTAAAGAGACTCAAGACATCATTACTACAAATTGTATAGGGAATATCGCGAGAATGGACATAACTCTTTACTGCTCCAGTTTTCAGGTTTAGCACATGCAACCCTTCCGCATAGGTTCCTATCCAAAGGCGGTCGCCATCTAGCAGCAAGCTACGAATGTCATATCTCGCATCCACATTCTTTAAAGTATACTCCGAAAGTGAATGAATTTGTGTATTGAAAAAACATAACCCGTACCGGGTTCCCACCCAGATATTTCCATTCTGGTCTTCACAAAGAGGGCCGATCTCCCTGCCAAGCTCTAATGTACCTGATAATGAGATAAGGGAATAGTAATCAAAACGCTTCAATTGCTTAGTCATGTAACTCACTCCGCCGGAGTTAGTCATCACCCAAAGTGTACCTTCGGCATCCCACATCATTGCATTAACAGTTGGATCGCCCAATGCCCGCAAGCCAAAGGGAGAATCGCCTCTACGAAATGTTTTAAGGTCGCGATTGAACAGATACAGTCCATTATCCGTACCAACTAACAATTCTTTTTCGTTATAATCCATCAAACAGAGAATAGCACCGAAATTCTGTGCAGACGCATCATAAATTTTCAAATCCGGGCTTCCTTCCTGATAACAACCTAATAAATTAGTACCCACGCCAAACCATATTTCATTCTTAATACTATAGAGACAATTGATTCTCTGACTGCCTATGTTTGAATCTGACAGAACCGGATAATTTTGCAGAAAGGTTCCCTTCTCATCAAAACAAAATAGTCCTTCCTGCATTGAAGAAACATAAATACGGGAATCTGCACTCTGACAGATATCCCAAACAAAAGAAGTATGAATACTATTCTGTGTCAGCACACCTGTCACTGGTTCATAAATAAACACACCTTGCCCCAACGTAGCAATCCAAATCAAACCGCTTTGAGTTTTTATGATTTTCTTCACCTCACTACTGACAAATACGCCATACCGTGTTGTTTCATTAAAATAAGAAAAGCGGTCAGTAGAACGGTCATAGATATAAAGTCCCGAATTTGTTCCTACCCAGATATTTTCCCCTTCTTCCAAAAGGGAACTGACGAAATTATTACCCAAAGAATATTTATTATTCAAAGCATTCCGATACACCCTGTTGCCACAACCATCATAACAATTCAGTCCATCACTTGTGCCAATCCACAAAAAGCCATAGCTATCTTGAATCGAACACCAAGTCGTATTGTGCGAAAGTCCGTCTTCCACCTGATACCTTTTAAAAGAGAAATCAGTAGAAGCGAATATGGCTTCAAAATTGAAAACGATTATACAGATAAAGGCTGTAACCTGTTTTTTCATATAAATAAGAAGTAAAAAGATTAATCCAGATCAAGTCTACCGCCGATTCAGTCAAAACCCCGAATCTATTTTATCTTTAACGACAAATATCTCGGACAGCAGATTTAACAAGCGAAAATACACATTTTGAACTGAAAAATAGTTAAGTTTGCAGTTAAATAATAAATAATGTGCTAATAAGGCAAGGTGCTAATGTACCAACTGTCAATTGACACATTCATCAATCATCAAATCGCAAATCGTTAAATCGTAAATAAAATGATGAATTGGAAACAACTAATATCAGCGAAACGTTTCGGGATGGAAGAATTCCACGAAGAACGACAGGAAAACCGATCCGAATTCCAACGGGACTATGACCGTCTCATTTTTTCGGCTCCTTTCCGCAGATTACAGAACAAGACGCAAGTATTCCCTCTTCCGGGCAGCGTTTTTGTACATAACCGACTTACGCACAGTCTCGAAGTAGCCAGCGTTGGCCGTTCACTCGGGGACGATGTTGCCAAAGCACTTCTGGAACGTCATCCGGAACTTCAAGATTCTTTTCTGCCGGAGATTGGTTCTATCGTCTCGGCCGCTTGCCTGGCACACGATTTGGGTAATCCGCCCTTCGGTCATTCAGGTGAAAAGGCTATTTCTACCTTTTTCTCTGAAGGAAAAGGAGTTCGTCTGAAAGAAAAGCAGCCGAACGGCGAGCAACTGTCTCCGATGGAATGGGAAGATTTGACACATTTTGAAGGAAATGCAAATGCGTTCCGAATACTGACACATCAGTTTGAAGGACGTCGCAAAGGCGGATTCGTCCTGACATACACCACTCTGGCTTCTATCGTAAAATATCCCTTTTCATCGAGCCTTGCAAGAACCAAATCGAAGTTTGGATTCTTCGTCAGCGAAGAAGAAAGTTTCCAAAAAATAGCAACTGAATTAGGACTGACCTTGCTCAACGAGCATCCTTTGAAGTATGCACGCCACCCACTAGTCTATTTAGTGGAAGCGGCAGACGATATTTGCTATCAGATGATGGATATTGAGGATGCATATAAACTGAAGATTCTCACCACTGAAGAAACCAAAGAACTATTAATGACCTATTTCAGCGAAGAGCGACAAGAACATCTCCGGAAAACATTCCTGATTGTCAATGATGTCAACGAGCAAATCGCCTACCTGCGTTCTTCCGTCATCGGTTTATTGATCCGGGAGTGTACCCGTGTCTTTTTAGATCATGAACAAGAAATACTGTCCGGCACGTTCGAAGGATCACTAATCAAGCGCATAGCCGAGCGTCCGGCAGCAGCCTATAAACACAGCGTCGAAGTATCTATCAATAAAATCTACCGTTCACGGGACGTACTGGATGTTGAACTGGCGGGATTCCGCATCATCAGCACCCTGCTCGAATTGATGATAGATGCCGTAACCTCACCCGAAAAGACTTATTCCAAACTCCTGATCGACCGGGTTTCCAGTCAATACAATATAAAAGCGCCCGTACTCTATGAAAGAATACAGGCGGTACTTGACTATATATCGGGAATGACCGACGTCTTTGCTCTTGATCTTTATCGTAAAATTAACGGGAACAGTCTGCCTGCGGTGTAACCACTTTAGGAGTAAACACTTCTTCCCCTTCACAAGAAGACAATCTCAACGCATCCGGATGGCTTTCAATAAACGTCTGGATGTGTCGAATTCGTTTATCTTCAAGAATTTCGTCTACAGCAATCAGGATACCGGTTTCTTCCACATCACCGAACTCGTAATTGACAGCTGTTCCGAACATACGCATCGTAGGGCTTAAGCTCATATACGCATTTACCAACGGAGGAATATTATAGCCCAACTTACGGATTTCACAATTCAATATCTTATAGTCCTCTTTAAAAGTATTCTTGCAGAACAATGCGTTCAACTCTTCTTCGGAAGTCTCAAGTTGCAGAGGTTCAATCGGAGTAACAAGCTTCTCTTGGTCATAAAAATGTTTCTTGAGGAAATGAAGAATCATATCACGGCCACGACGATGGTAGCTAGGATACATGGTCACCTTGCCAAAGAAATACTTCACATTCGGCATAACCACGGTCAACGCTCCCAACCCATCCCACAGATTATCCAAAGCGAACAATCCTTTGCTTCCGGCACGGGTAGACTGATATTCAAGCGTAACAAACGAACGCCCCAGCTCAATTGTCTGCGGCAGGTATTCTTTAATAAAAGCATCAGAAAAATGAAACATGTGGGAAGTAGCCAGAATTGGCGCGCCTTTTTCATCAAAACGCACGTCCGTACCAAGCAGATACCGATAACCGCCCAGAATTTCTTCCGCTTCCGGATTCCATACGATCAACTGCTTGTAGGGGTGCTCCATCGTGTCGTATTCATCAATATCCATTGACAGACCTGTACCTCCACCAGCAGCACGGAAAGCTATTTCACGCAAACGACCAATCTCTCTCATCACATTAGGAGCATTCTGATGAGTAATAATATAAATCTGATTATTACTCTTATTCGTCATTCGTAAGCGTCTGTCTTCCGTCAATTCTGCCTTTAGCAGTTCTTTGCTTACCGGTTTAATAATCTCTTCCATATTCCTTGTTATAGTTGTTCTATCAGTTACAGTTTATAAACAATATCCTTTACGTATTCAGCCCACTGCGCAGGAGTTTTCGATTTATCAAAAGTCTGCCAGGGTATAGGTTTGCCAAAAGTGACAGTAAAAGTTTTGTGGCGATTCTTAAACATTTCATCCGCAAGATACAACATAGCAATGTTAAACTTAATGCCCAGTGCCTTGCAAACATTTGCCAGATTGTAAAAGAAGTCAGAATTCCTGCCCCCAAAATGCACGGGTATTACATCACGTTTTGCTTGTATGCTCTTTACTACAAATGTCTTTTTCCATTCCAGGTCGCGAATCACTCCATTCTGACGGCGCGAGCACAGTCCGGCAGGAAACATAATCAGCTGATCGTCGGACTGGAATCCGGCTTCCACCATCTTCGGAAAGTCCTTTGCCTGCTTGCCGGTTTTATTAATAGGTATGCAAAGGGGAGCCAACCCGCGTAGATTCATCAATAGATCATTCACCAGGTATTTCACCTTCCCCTCATAGTGCTTTCCTAACACATAACCAAGCGCAACACCATCCTGTCCACCTAACGGATGATTGGACACAAAAGTATACAATCCATCCTTAGGCAAATTCTCAATGCCTTTTATGTCCACTTTCGCATCCAAAAAGCCCATACATGCCTCCAGAAAGTCCACACCCAATCTATCCTTCGACTCATTCAGGAATACATTAATTTCATCCTGATGAACAATTTTCTTCAGATAAGAAACCACGAATTTAGGGATGTACTTATAATGCTTCGGAGCCTTTGTCCGAAGTATCTTATCGACATCAATCAAAAATAAAGAGTCATCAGTCATTCTTTTCAAATAAAAATGATGGCACAAAATTAACGGTTCTTTTTTATTAATCGCAATAATTTGGTAGAAAATGCAGGATTTAAGTTCAGAACATAAAAAAACACCACCCAAAAACTATCAAAAATGACCTAAAAACTATCCGCGGATAGTTTTCGGGTAAAAAAACGTCAGTTTTTCCCCTACCGGGTTTCAAAAATTCATGTAAACTTGCAACAATAACAAACGAATATTCACCTTTAAAAAGCAACACATTATGAAAAGTTTAAGCTTCAGAAAAGACTTAGTAGGAGTACAAGATGAATTACTACGCTTCGCTTATAAACTGACAACTGACCGTGAAGAAGCAAACGATTTGTTGCAGGAGACATCATTAAAAGCATTAGATAATGAAGATAAATATACCCCTGATACAAATTTCAAAGGATGGATGTATACCATCATGCGCAATATATTCATAAACAACTACCGCAAGGTAGTCCGCGACCAGACATTCATCGACCAGACTGATAATCTTTATCATCTGAATTTGCCACAGGATGGAAGTTCTGAAAATACAGAAAGAGCATACGACCTGAAAGAGATGCACCGTGTAGTTAACAAACTCCCCAAAGAATACAGAGTTCCGTTTGCGATGCACGTTTCAGGATTCAAATACCGTGAAATTGCGGAAAAACTGAACCTCCCGTTGGGTACAGTGAAAAGCCGTATTTTCTTCACGCGCCAGAAATTACAGGAAGAGTTGAAAGACTTCCGCTAAACCTTAACTATATAAAACTTAGTGATTTTGAATCACATATTTCTTTAATGCAGATTTTTAGTTTTGATAATGATTAAAAGGCAGAAATACTCCGGTATATTCTGCCTTTTCTTTTATTGCGAAGATTAGTTGTCCGACACCCGGGTGTCAGCACATACAACACCCGGGTCTCAACCTATCTGACACCCGGGTGTCGGGTGCACTGAGACCCGGGTGTCAGATAAACCTCTATTGCATGAAAAAGAATCTCTCCCACCACATTATTTAAATTTTACCTATACAGACATTTTTTCCATTCTACGCCCACGGGCTCCCCACCAGTAAAGCATTCTCGAAGGCATATCATTTTCAAGCAAATAGACATTTAACATTCTGTTGAAAACTTCTCTGAAAGTTTTTTATGGAAAGTTGTGGGGAATTGTGGGGAATTTCATACTTTTACGGTCGCTTATTATAATAAGGTAATGATACGTTTTTTAGGAAATATTGAAGCCAGGGCGGACGCCAAAGGAAGGGTGTTCATACCCGCCACCTTCAGGAAGCAATTACAAGCCGCTTCCGAAGAGAGGCTTATTATGCGTAAAGACGTATTTCAAGACTGTTTAACCCTATACCCCGAGAGCGTGTGGAACGAGGAGTTGAACGAGCTACGTAGTAGACTTAACAAATGGAATAGCAAACACCAACTTATTTTCAGGCAATTCGTGAGCGACGTTGAAATAGTGACACCTGATAGCAACGGGCGCATATTAATTCCGAAACGGTATTTACAGATTTGCAGTATCCATGGGGATATTCGCTTTATCGGCATCGATAACAAGATAGAGATCTGGGCGAAAGAACGGGCAGAACAGCCTTTCATGTCACCCGAAGAGTTCGGTGCAGCATTAGAAGAAATTATGAACGATGATAATAGACAAGATGGAGAAAGATGAATTGACATATCACGTACCTGTATTGCTGAAAGAAAGCGTTGACGGTATGAATATCCAACCGGATGGAACGTATGTAGACGTTACATTCGGAGGAGCGGGACATTCGCGCGAGATCCTTTCACGGCTCGGAGAAGGCGGACGTTTGCTAGGATTCGACCAGGACGAGGACGCTGAACGGAACATTGTCAACGATACTCATTTCATCTTCGTGCGCAGTAACTTCCGCTATCTGCACAACTTCCTGCGTTATCACGACATCGAACAGGTAGACGCGATCCTGGCCGACCTCGGCGTATCTTCCCATCATTTCGATGATAGCGAACGTGGCTTCTCCTTCCGTTTTGACGGGGCACTGGATATGCGTATGAACAAGCGTGCCGGTATGACAGCAGCAGATATCGTGAATACTTATGATGAAGAACGTCTTGCAAACATCCTCTACCTGTACGGGGAACTAAAGAATAGCCGCAAACTGGCTTCTGTCATCGTTAAAGCCAGAAGCGGACAGAATATCCGGACCATCGGTGAGTTTTTGGAAATCATCAAACCGCTTTTCGGTCGTGAACGCGAAAAGAAAGAGCTGGCAAAGGTGTTCCAGGCACTACGAATTGAAGTAAACCAAGAGATGGAGGCGTTGAAGGAGATGTTGCTGGCTGCTACGGAGGCATTAAAGCCGGGCGGCAGACTGGTAGTTATCACCTATCATTCGCTGGAAGACCGAATGGTGAAAAACATCATGAAGACAGGCAATGTAGAAGGAAAAGCGGAAACCGACTTCTTCGGCAATCTGCAAACGCCTTTCCGCCTTGTCAACAATAAGGTAATCGTTCCCGACGAGGCAGAAATAGAACGAAACCCGCGGTCGAGAAGTGCCAAATTACGAATTGCAGAAAAGAAATAAAAAGATATGGAAGAAGAAGTAGTAAACAAGAAAGCAGAAGAGGACAAGAAGAAAAAACGTACCTCACTGAAGAGTATTCTGGGTGGAGACATTCTGGCTACCGATTTTTTCCGCCGTCAAACGAAGTTGCTGGTACTTATCATGGTATTCATCATCTTCTACATTCACAATCGTTATGCCAGTCAACAACAACAGATCGAAATAGACCGGCTGAAACAAGAATTGATAGACATTAAATACGATGCACTGACTCGCAGCTCAGAGCTGATGGAAAAGAGCCGCCAGTCACGCATTGAAGATTATATATCGAGTAAGGAAAGCGATTTGCAAACATCAACCAATCCTCCTTACCTTATTAAATAGATGATAGTGGATAGTTGATAAATGATAGTTAAGCGTTTAAAAGACAAATACTGTGGCAGTTAATAAAAAGAACATAATGACCCGTTACTTCTTCGTCATCCTGTTGATGGCGTTGATAGGAGTAGCTATTGTTGTAAAAGCAGGCATCACCATGTTTGCCGAACGACAATACTGGCAGGATGTGGCTGACCGTTTCGTAAAAGAGAATGTGACGGTAAAACCTAATCGTGGAAACATTATTTCTTCTGACGGTAAACTGATGGCCAGCTCTCTGCCCGAGTACAGAATATATATGGACTTTATGTCCGGTGAAAAGGATGAAAAACGCAGGCAGAAAGATCAGGCACGCCGGGATTCCATCCTCAATGCCAATATGGATTCAATCTGTATCGGACTTCACAAGATATTCCCGGACAAGAGTGCGGCTCAATTCAAGGCACACCTCAAAAAAGGACGCCAGGCAAAAAGCCGCAATTATCTGATTTATCCGAAACGTATCTCCTATATACAATATAAAGAGGTAAAGAGACTGCCTGTATTCTGCTTGAACCGGTATAAAGGCGGATTCAAGGAACAAGCTTACAATCAGCGTAAGAAACCGTTCGGTTCACTGGCTGCCCGTACACTGGGAGATGTGTATGCAGACACAGCCAAAGGAGCGAGAAATGGTATCGAACTTGCTTTCGACACCATCCTGAAAGGGCGGGACGGATTGACACACCGTCAGAAGGTGATGAACAAATACCTGAACATTGTCGATGTGCCACCAGTTGATGGTTGCGATCTGATTAGTACTATCGATGTAGGTATGCAGGATATTTGCGAGAAGGCGTTGGTGGATAAGCTGAAAGAGCTGAATGCGAGCGTGGGTGTGGTGGTATTGATGGAGGTAAGTACCGGAGAAGTGAAAGCCATCGTCAACATGATGCAAGGCAAAGACGGTGAGTACTACGAAATGCGCAACAATGCTATTAGTGATATGCTCGAACCGGGGTCTACTTTCAAAACGGCCTCTATCATGGTAGCTCTTGAAGACGGAAAGATCACGCCGGACTATGTGGTAGATACCGGCAACGGCCAGATGCCGATGTATGGACGTGTCATGAAAGACCATAACTGGCATCGCGGAGGATATGGAAAGCTGACTGTTACGGAAATTCTAGGGGTTTCGTCCAATGTGGGTACCTCTTATATTATAGACCATTTCTACGGCAGCAACCCGCAGAAATTTGTAGACGGGTTGAAACGGATGAGCATCGACCAGCCGTTACACCTGCAGATTGCGGGAGAAGGAAAACCGAATATACGCGGCCCGAAAGAACGTTATTTTGCAAAGACAACATTGCCGTGGATGAGTATCGGCTACGAGACACAGGTTCCACCGATCAATATTCTCACATTCTATAATGGGATAGCCAACAACGGAGTCACCGTGCGTCCGAAGTTTGTCAAAGCTGCCATGAAGGACGGGGAAGTAGTGAAAGAATATCCGACAGAGGTAATCAATCCCAAGATTTGTTCGGATAAGACTTTGGCACAGATCCGTGAGATTCTCCGAAAAGTGGTTGGTGAAGGACTTGCCAAACCTGCGGGAAGCAAGCAGTTCCACGTTTCAGGAAAAACAGGAACGGCGCAGATTTCACAGGGAGCAGCCGGATACAAAACGGGAAGAACAAATTATCTGGTTAGTTTCTGCGGGTATTTCCCGTCAGAAGCACCTAAATATAGCATGATTGTCTCTATCCAGAAACCGGGATTACCGGCTTCGGGAGGTTTAATGGCAGGTAGTGTGTTCAGCAAGATTGCAGAAAGGGTGTATGCCAAAGACTTGCGGTTACCGCTGACCAATGCGATTGATACTAATTCCGTAGTCATTCCGAATGTAAAAGCCGGAGAGATGCGCGAAGCGCAACGAGTATTGGAAGAGCTGCAGATTAACGTACAAGGCAAAATCGCTGATTCGGGCAAAGAGGTTTGGGGAAATACCCATTCTGCCCCACAAGCTGTGGTTCTTGAGAGCCGGAGCAATATGCAGAATTTTGTACCGAGTGTGATAGGTATGGGAGCGAAAGACGCTGTGTACTTGTTGGAAAGCAAAGGATTGAAAGTCAATCTGGTCGGCGTAGGCAAAGTAAAAAGCCAGTCGATAGCCAACGGAACGATTGTTAAGAAGGGACAGACAGTGACGCTTACGCTTAATTAAAAATTAAAGATTAAAAATTGAATAGAGTGATGTTATTAAATGAGTTACTGAAAGCAATCCAACCGGTAGAGGTAGCCGGAGATTCAAACATAGAAATCACCGGTGTCAACATAGACTCCCGTCTAGTGGAAGCCGGACAGCTATTCATGGCAATGCGTGGCACACAAGCCGACGGCCATGCTTATATACCTGCTGCCATCGCAAAAGGAGCAATCGCCATCCTTTGCGAGGATATGCCGGAAGAACCTGTAGCGGGGATCACCTATGTACGAGTAAAAGACAGCGAAGATGCGGTAGGAAAGATTGCCACTACCTTCTACGGAGACCCGACTTCCAAGTTGGAACTGGTCGGCGTTACCGGGACGAACGGAAAAACAACGATCGCTACCTTATTATATAATACATTCCGTTATTTCGGCTATAAGGTGGGATTGATTTCTACCGTTTGCAATTACATCGATGATGAATCAATTCCGACAGAACATACTACTCCTGATCCAATCACGTTGAACTGTTTGTTGGGACGGATGGCAGATGAAGGATGCAAATATGCTTTCATGGAAGTCAGCTCCCACTCGATTGCACAGAAACGTATCAGTGGACTAAAGTTTGCAGGAGGGATCTTTACCAATCTGACCCGCGACCATCTCGACTATCATAAAACAGTAGAGAACTATCTGAAAGCGAAGAAGAAATTCTTTGACGATCTGCCGAAAAATGCATTCAGCCTGACCAATCTGGACGATAAAAACGGACTGGTAATGACGCAGAACACACGTTCGAAGGTCTATACTTATTCATTGAGAAGTCTTAGCGACTTTAAAGGACGGGTATTAGAGTCTCATTTCGAAGGGATGCTGCTCGACTTCAACAATCATGAACTGGCAGTTCAGTTTATCGGAAAGTTCAATGCTTCCAATTTATTGGCGGTATTCGGGGCGGCAGTTCTGTTAGGTAAGAAAGAGGAAGAGGTGCTTGTAGCTCTTAGCACACTTCATCCGGTAGCCGGACGCTTCGATGCGGTCCGCTCACCGCAGGGAATTACGGCGATTGTTGATTATGCACATACCCCGGATGCTCTCATTAATGTACTGAACGCTATTCATGGAGTGCTTGAAGGAAAAGGAAAAGTGATTACCGTGGTAGGCGCCGGCGGTAACCGCGACAAGGGCAAACGCCCCATCATGGCAAAGGAAGCTGCCAAAGCGAGTGACCGCGTCATCATCACTTCCGACAATCCGCGCTTTGAAGAGCCGCAAGACATCATCAATGACATGCTTGCCGGACTGGATGCGGAAGATATGAAGAAAACACTAAGCATTGCCGACCGTAAAGAAGCAATTCGCACGGCTTGTATGCTGGCAGAGAAAGGAGATGTAATTCTCGTTGCCGGAAAAGGACATGAGAATTACCAGGAGATAAAAGGAGTGAAACATCATTTTGATGACAAAGAAGTACTTAAAGAAATTTTTAAATAATGAATAGACTGTGCTAATATGCCGACCGGCTTCGTTATCTATCCGACAGCAACCGGCATAACAACACATCAATAAATTGGCAAATTATTTATGTTATACTATCTATTTGAATGGCTACATAAGCTCAATTTTCCAGGAGCGGGAATGTTCGGATATACTTCATTCCGTGCTTTGATGGCGGTTATCCTCGCATTACTTATTTCAAGTATCTGGGGAGATAAGTTCATCAACCTACTCAAAAGGAAACAAATCACAGAAACGCAGCGTGATGCTAAAACCGACCCGTTTGGCGTCAATAAAGTAGGCGTGCCGAGCATGGGTGGCGTTATCATCATTGTAGCCATCCTGATACCTTGTTTATTGTTAGGTAAACTGCATAATATATATATGATACTGATGCTAATCACTACTATATGGTTGGGATCACTCGGATTTGCAGACGACTATATCAAAATCTTCAAAAGAGACAAGGAAGGTTTGCATGGTAAATTCAAAATCATCGGGCAGGTTGGTTTAGGTTTAATTGTCGGCATGACTTTGTACCTAAGTCCGGACGTAGTGATCCGTGAAAATATCGAAGTGCATAATCCGGGAAGGGAGATGGAAGTGATACACGGAACGAATGACCTGAAATCTACCCAGACAACGATTCCTTTTTTCAAGAGCAACAACCTTGATTATGCCGATCTGGTTTCGTTCATGGGAGAACATGCGCAAACAGCCGGATGGATATTGTTCGTCATTGTCACAATCATTGTGGTTACCGCCGTATCAAACGGCGCCAATCTGAATGACGGTATGGACGGAATGGCAGCCGGGAACTCGGCAATTATCGGTGCAACGTTGGGGGTACTGGCCTATGTATCATCGCATATCGAATTTGCAGGCTACCTGAACATCATGTATATTCCGGGCTCGGAAGAACTCGTAATCTATATCTGCGCCTTTATCGGTGCACTGATAGGTTTCTTATGGTACAACGCCTATCCGGCACAAGTATTTATGGGAGATACAGGCAGTCTTACTATTGGCGGTATTATCGCAGTGTTTGCCATCATCATCCACAAAGAGTTGCTGATACCGATTCTTTGCGGTGTATTCCTGGTAGAAAACCTGTCGGTAATCCTGCAACGGGCTTATTATAAGGCGGGAAAACGAAAAGGTGTGAAACAGCGATTGTTCAAGCGTACACCGATTCACGATCACTTCCGCACTTCGATGAGCCTGATTGAACCGGGATGCACGGTGAAATTCACCAAACCCGACCAACTGTTTCATGAATCAAAGATTACCGTCCGGTTCTGGATTGTAACGATTGTATTGGCAGCAATAACGATTATAACGCTTAAAATAAGATAACCGGCAAGGTGCCGGAGCCAAGTTTCCATACGGAAAACAAGTTTTATAGATAGAGAGTATTAACCCGATTATTAACCTTTAAAGATGTGCACAGCTAATAGATAAATCAATCAATTAGAAAATAAGGGCACATTATTGTAGATGAAAAGAATAGTAATTTTAGGAGCTGGCGAAAGCGGCGCAGGTGCAGCCGTACTCGCTAAAGTCAAAGGATTTGAGACGTTTGTTTCGGACATGTCCGCTATCAAGGACAAGTATAAGGAACTTCTCGACAGCCATCAGATTGCCTGGGAAGAAGGACACCATACCGAAGAACTCATTCTGAATGCCGACGAGGTTATCAAAAGCCCCGGTATCCCGAATGATGCCCCGATCATCCTGAAACTGAAAGCTCAAGGCACACCGGTGATCTCCGAGATAGAGTTTGCCGGACGCTATACTGATGCCAAAATGATCTGTATTACAGGTTCTAACGGGAAGACCACAACGACTTCCCTGATCTACCATATTTTCAAAAGCGCAGGTCTGAACGTAGGTTTGGCAGGCAACATCGGCAAAAGCCTTGCTTTGCAGGTAGCCGAAGATTACCACGATTACTATATTATCGAACTTAGCTCTTTCCAGCTGGATAATATGTATAACTTCCGTGCGAACATCGCCGTATTGATGAACATCACTCCAGACCATCTTGATCGCTACGACCATTGTATGCAGAATTACATCGACGCTAAATTCCGCATCACCCAAAACCAAACACCGGACGATGCTTTCATCTTCTGGAACGATGACCCTATCATCAGACAGGAACTGGCAAAACATGGTCTGAAAGCTCACTTGTATCCTTTTGCCGCTGTAAAAGAGGATGGAGCGATTGCATACGTAGAAGATCACGAAGTGAAAATCACCGAACCGATTGCCTTCAACATGGAGCAAGAGGAACTGGCCCTGACAGGACAACACAACCTGTACAACTCTTTAGCCGCCGGTATCTCGGCAAACCTTGCCGGCATTGCCAAAGAAAACATCCGCAAAGCCCTCTCCGATTTCAAGGGAGTGGAACATCGGTTGGAAAAGGTGGCACGTGTGCGCGGAATTGATTTTATTAACGACTCTAAAGCCACGAATGTCAACTCCTGCTGGTATGCCCTGCAAAGCATGACTACCAAAACGGTATTGATTCTCGGTGGTAAAGATAAAGGAAACGACTATACTGAAATTGAAGACCTGGTACGCGAAAAATGTTCAGCACTGGTATATCTGGGACTTCATAACGAAAAGCTTCACGAATTCTTCGACCGTTTCGGTCTGCCGGTAGCCGATGTGCAAACCGGAATGAAAGATGCCGTAGAAGCAGCCTATGAACTGGCAAAGAAAGGTGAAACGGTATTATTAAGTCCTTGCTGCGCTTCTTTCGACCTCTTCAAGAGTTACGAAGACCGTGGCGACCAATTTAAAGAATGTGTCCGTGCCCTTTAATTTCTAATTATTAATTTTTAAATTCTGCAAGATTGGATTTATTAAAGAACATATTCAAAGGTGACAAGGTAATCTGGATTATCTTCCTCTGTCTCTGCCTCATCTCGATCATCGAGGTGTTTTCGGCAGCGTCGACGCTGACTTACAAAAGTGGCGACCATTGGGGGCCGATTACGCAACACTCCATCATCCTGATGGTGGGAGCTGTGGTAGTCGTATTTCTGCATAATGTTCCCTACAAATGGTTCCAGGTATTTCCGGTCTTTCTATATCCGGTATCTCTGGTTCTACTGGCATTTGTCACGCTGATGGGCATCATCACAGGCGACCGTGTCAACGGGGCCGCCCGTTGGATGACCTTTATGGGATTGCAATTCCAGCCATCGGAATTGGCAAAGATGGCGGTAATCATTGCCGTCTCATTCATCCTGTCCAAAAGGCAGGACGAATATGGGGCCAATCCGAATGCCTTTAAATATATCATGATCCTCACCGGACTGGTATTCCTGCTCATCGCACCGGAAAACCTTTCGACAGCAATGCTGCTGTTCGGAGTGGTATGTATGATGATGTTCATCGGACGGGTATCTTCCAAGAAACTGTTCGGGATGTTGGGGATATTGGGGCTTGTAGGCGGTGTTGCCGTAGGCATACTGATGGCTATTCCCGCCAAAACACTGCACAACACTCCGGGACTTCACCGTTTCGAAACGTGGCAGAATCGTGTTTCCGGTTTCTTTGAGAAAGAAGAAGTGCCGGCAGCCAAATTTGATATTGACAAAGACGCACAGATTGCACACGCGCGAATCGCTATTGCTACCAGCCATGTAGTAGGCAAAGGTCCGGGAAACTCGATACAACGTGACTTCCTTAGCCAGGCATTCTCCGATTTTATCTTCGCGATTGTGATTGAAGAAATGGGATTGGTAGGAGGAATATTTGTGGTGTTCCTCTATTTATGGCTGCTGATGCGAGCCGGACGAATTGCCCAGAAGTGCGAGCGAACCTTCCCCGCCTTTCTCGTCATGGGTATTGCGCTGTTGTTGGTATCACAGGCAATACTGAATATGATGGTTGCCGTCGGGTTATTCCCTGTCACAGGACAGCCCCTGCCTCTGGTCAGCAAAGGAGGTACAAGTACGTTAATCAACTGCGCTTATATCGGAATGATATTAAGCGTAAGCCGATATACCGCTCATCTGGAAGAACAGAAAGCGCACGATGCACAGATCCAACTGCAAATAGAGGCGGATGCCGCAGCCAATTCGGAAGCACAGGCCGCAGCCGAACCGACAGCGCAGATTCTGAACAGCGACGCCAAATTTGAAGATGAGCATGATAGCAGAAACAATGAACGGTAAATGTTGAGAAAGGACAGAAGAAAACAGAATGATGGAAAAAGAACTTAGAATTATCATCAGCGGTGGAGGAACAGGAGGACATATCTTTCCTGCCGTCTCTATCGCAAACGCTATAATAGAGCTACGCCCCGACGCAGAAATTCTCTTTGTAGGCGCTGAAGGACGTATGGAAATGCAACGGGTTCCCGATGCAGGCTACCGGATTATCGGACTTCCGATAGCCGGATTCGACCGCAAACATTTATGGAAAAATGTATCCGTATTGATTAAACTGATGCGCAGCCAATGGAAAGCGCGCAAAGTAATCAAAAACTTCCGCCCGCAAGTGGCGGTAGGTGTAGGCGGATATGCAAGCGGGCCAACACTAAAGACTGCCGGAATGATGGGAGTCCCCACATTAATCCAGGAGCAAAACTCGTATGCCGGAGTAACTAATAAACTCCTGGCACAGAAAGCTCGTAAGATTTGTGTAGCTTATGACGGAATGGAAAAGTTCTTCCCCGCCGACAAGATCATCATGACGGGTAATCCCGTCCGCCAGAACCTGACAAAGGATATGCCGTCAAAAGAAGAAGCGCTAGGTTCTTTCCACTTACAGTCCGGCAAAAAGACAATCCTGATTGTAGGTGGCAGCTTGGGTGCACGCACCATCAACAACACGCTGACAGCCAGTCTGACAACCATCAAGGAAAACACGGACGTGCAGTTTATCTGGCAAACGGGCAAATACTATTACCCGCAAGTAACAGAAGCCGTAAAAGCGGCAGGAGCACTTCCGAATTTATATGTAACGGATTTCATCAAAGATATGGCAGCCGCTTATGCAGCAGCCGATCTGGTTATCTCCCGTGCGGGAGCAGGTTCCATTTCTGAATTCTGCCTGCTACACAAACCTGTTATCTTAGTGCCCTCGCCCAACGTGGCAGAAGATCACCAGACGAAGAACGCCTTAGCGTTGGTGAACAAACAGGCAGCTATCTACGTCAAAGACAGTGAAGCGGAAACCACTTTGATGGACGTAGCCCTGTCCACCGTCAACGACGAGCAGAAACAGAAAGAACTAACAGAGAATATCGCTAAACTGGCTTTACCCGATTCAGCGAGAATCATCGCACAAGAGGTCATTAAGCTGGCGGAAGCAAAGAACAGATAAATGGACGATCGGATTACGCAGATTGAAGTAACGGCACAATGCCCGTATCAAACAACGTAATCTGCACTAAAATAAAAAGACAGAAGAAATGAATATAGAAACGATAAAATCAGTCTATTTCGTAGGTGCCGGCGGCATCGGTATGAGCGCACTTGTACGCTACTTCCTTTTCAAAGGAAAGGTAGTGGCAGGATATGACCGTACTCCTACTCCATTGACTGAAACGCTAATCTCCGAAGGCGCACAAATACATTATGAAGAAAACGTCGACCTGATTCCCGAAGCCTGCAAAGACAAGGAAAGTACGTTAGTCATATACACTCCGGCCGTTCCGCAGGAACACGAAGAACTCGTTTATTTCCGTAACAACGGATTCGAAATACAGAAACGCGCCCAAGTATTGGGAACAATTACCCACTCGAGCAAAGGTCTGTGTGTGGCAGGCACTCACGGGAAAACAACCACATCGACTATGACAGCTCATCTGTTCCACCAGTCGCACGTGGAATGTACCGCTTTTCTCGGAGGAATCTCAAAGAATTACGGCACCAACCTACTGCTCTCTCAAGCAAGCCCTTACACAGTGATTGAAGCGGATGAATTCGACCGTTCTTTCCATTGGCTGTCACCCTATATGACCGTAATCACGTCTACCGACCCCGATCATCTGGACATCTACGGAACAGAGCAAGCCTACCTGGAAAGTTTCGAACATTACACCACGCTAATCCAACCGGGTGGCGCACTGATTATCCGCAAAGGCATCTCTCTGCAACCCAAAGTGCAGCCGGGCGTTCGTGTCTACACTTACTCACGTGACGAAGGCGACTTCCATGCAGAAAACATCCGTATCGGAAACGGAGAGATATTCATCGACTTTGTTGCTCCGGACACCCGTATCAACGACATCCAACTGGGAATTCCGGTAAGCATCAACATAGAGAACGGCGTAGCCGCCATGGCATTGGCACACCTCAACGGGGTGACCGATGAAGAAATTAAAAGAGGTATGGCAAGTTTCCGAGGAGTAGACCGCCGGTTCGACTTCAAACTCAAGAACGACCGGATTGTCTTTCTAAGTGACTACGCACACCACCCCTCTGAAATCAAACAGAGCGTGTTGTCTATGCGCGAACTTTACAAGGACAAGAAGATCACAGCCATCTTCCAGCCTCATCTCTATACCCGCACCCGCGACTTCTATCAGGATTTTGCCGATAGCCTGTCGCTACTCGACGAAGTGATTCTGGTAGACATCTACCCGGCACGTGAAGCACCAATTCCGGGCGTCACCAGCAAACTGATTTATGATAATCTCCGTCCGGGTATCGAAAAAAGTATGTGCAAAAAGGAAGAGATACTGAACATTCTGAAAGATAAAAACATTGAAGTATTAATTACTTTAGGAGCCGGAGACATCGATAACTATGTCCCCGAAATAAAGGAACTATTAGAAAAAAGATAAATGAATAATCATCCGGCAGCCTGTCCGAAACAGTGCAAGCATTTTAATCTTTAATTTTTGATTATGATTAAAAGAATCCTTCTATCCATCGTCATGCTGGTGCTCATAGCTTACCTTGCCGTAGCTATCACCGCTTTCAACCGCAAGCCTGCCGACCAGACCTGCCGTGACATGGAATTGGTTATCAAGGATACCGCATACGCTGGCTTCATCACCAAAGAAGAGCTGAAAGGTATCCTTCAGCAGAAAGGGATCTACCCCATCGGGAAGAAGATGGAACGCATCTCCACCAAGTCACTGGAACGGGAGCTAAGCAAACATCCGTTGATTGACGAAGCCGAATGCTACAAAACACCCAGCGGCAAAGTGTGCGTGGAAGTGACACAACGTATTCCTATCCTCCGGGTCATGAGCGCCAACGGCCAAAACTACTACCTTGACAACAAAGGAACTATCATGCCACCGGAAGCAAAATGCGTCGCTCACCGGGTAATTGTCACCGGAAACGTAGAAAAGTCGTTTGCAATGAAGGATTTATATAAGTTTGGTGTATTTTTGCATAATAATAAATTCTGGGACGCCCAGATAGAGCAGATCCATGTGTTGCCCGACCAGAACATCGAATTGGTGCCGCGTGTGGGAGACCATCTGGTCTATCTCGGAAAACTGGAGAACTTTGAAGATAAACTGGCACGTTTGAAGGAGTTCTACAAAAAAGGACTCAACCGGGTAGGCTGGAACAAATATTCACGTATCAATCTCGAATTCAGCAACCAGATTATCTGTACAAAACGAGAGTAGTTGATAAGTGATAGATGATAAGTAAACAGTCTCTCTATATAGTAAATTGTAAATAGTAAAATAGTAAATAAAATAACCCTATGGCAACAACAGAATTTATCGCCGCTATTGAACTTGGTTCATCGAAGATAACCGGTGTGGCCGGAAAAAAGAACAGTGACGGAAGCATGCAGGTATTAGCGTATGCCCAGGAAGACTCTTCTACGTTCATTCGTAAAGGAGTGATCTTTAACCTGGACAAGACAGCGCAAAGCCTGACTTCAATCATCAACAGACTGGAAGGTGAGTTGAAAAACTCAATTGCCAAGGTATATGTAGGCATCGGCGGACAATCACTCCGCACCGTCCGCAATGTAGTAAGCCGCGACCTGGAGGAAGAAGCTATCATATCCGAAGAGCTTGTAAGCGCTATCGGTGATGAGAACATTGCCATCCCGGTGGTCGATATGGATATATTGGACGTAGCTCCACAAGAATATAAGGTAGGTAATAACCTGCAAGCCAATCCGGTAGGTCTGGTAGGAAGCCACATCGAAGGACGTTTCCTCAATATCGTTGCCCGTGCTTCCGTACGTAAGAACTTGGAGCACTGTTTCCAACAGGCTAAAATTGATATTGCCGACCAACTGATCGCTCCTTTAGTAACCGCAAATGCCGTACTGACAGAAAGCGAACGCCGTTCGGGTTGTGCACTGATCGACTTCGGAGCAGACACAACTACCATCTCTGTATATAAGAATAACATTCTCCGTTTCCTGACTGTATTGCCTTTGGGAGGCAACAGCATCACGCGTGACATCACCACCCTGCAAATGGAGGAGGAAGAAGCCGAACGCCTGAAAAAAGCCTACGGTGACGCCCTCTATGAAGAGGACCCCGAACAGGAAGAAGCAACCTGCAAACTGGATGATGACAACCGTATCATCAAAGTGGCGGATCTTAACAATATCATCGAAGCCCGTGCCGAGGAAATCGTTGCCAACGTATGGAACCAGATACAACTATCGAGCTACGAGGACAAATTGCTGGCAGGAATCATCTTGACAGGAGGGGCCGCCAACCTGAAGAATCTGGACGAAACCTTGCGCAAACGCAGCAAGATAGAAAAGATACGGATGGCGAAACTCCCACGCAATACGGTTCATGCGCCCAACAACATACTGAAGAAAGACGGTTCGCAGAACACTTTGTTCGGGCTCCTGTTTGAAGGTAACCAGAACTGCTGCCTGACGGAAACTGCTCCGCAAGCTGCTCCTGCACCATCAGTCTCCAAACCGGAGCCGGAAGTGCATAAGACAGTGGATATGTTTGAGGACGATCAGGAACTGAAAGAACAGGCCCGCATCGCCCGTCTCAAGAAAGAAGAAGAAGAGCGGGAAGCCAAGCTAGCCGCCAAAGAAGCGGAAAAACTTCGCAAGCAAAAGGAAAAGGAAGAGAAAGAAAGACGGAAAAGAGAAGCAGGTCCGAGTTGGATTCAACGCAAGATCGATTCGTTGACGAAAGAAATCTTTTCCGACGACGATATGAAGTAACCTTCAGCAGCTTGTTAATCAATATTCATAATTCGTAATTCATAATTCAATCAAGATATGGACGAGATAGTACAATTCGATTTCCCGACAGATTCACCGAAGATCATCAAAGTGATTGGTGTAGGTGGTGGTGGTGGTAACGCTGTAAACCACATGTACCGGGAAGGCATCCATGATGTAACGTTCGTTCTTTGTAACACGGACAACCAGGCATTAGCCGAATCACCTGTCCCGGTGAAACTGCAACTGGGCCGTAGCATCACGCAAGGGCTTGGAGCCGGCAACCGTCCCGAACGGGCACGCGACGCCGCCGAAGAAAGTATAGAAGATATCAGAAACCAGCTGAACGACGGCACCAAGATGGTATTCATCACCGCCGGAATGGGAGGAGGAACCGGAACAGGAGCTGCACCGGTCATCGCCCGCATTGCGAAGGAAATGGATATTCTGACTGTCGGCATCGTCACCATCCCCTTTATCTTCGAAGGAGAAAAGAAAATTATCCAGGCACTGGACGGCGTAGAGCGTATCGCCCAGCATGTTGACGCCTTGCTGGTTATCAACAACGAACGCCTGCGCGAAATATACGCCGACCTTACTTTTATGAACGCCTTCGGCAAAGCCGATGATACTCTTTCCATTGCTGCCAAGAGCATTGCCGAGATTATTACCATGCGGGGTACAGTCAATCTTGACTTTGCCGATGTGAAAACCATCCTGAAAGATGGTGGAGTAGCAATCATGAGTACCGGATTCGGCGAAGGAGAAAATCGTGTGACGAAAGCAATCGACGATGCCCTGCATTCTCCGTTGCTCAACAACAATGATATCTTCAATGCCAAGAAAGTAATGTTGAACGTATCTTTCTGCCCGTCGTCGGAACTGATGATGGAGGAAATGAACGAGATACACGAGTTCATGAGCAAATTCCGCGAAGGGGTGGAAGTGATTTGGGGTGTTGCCATCGACAACTCACTAGAAACAAGAGTAAAAATCACCGTATTGGCAACCGGATTCGGTGTGGAAGACGTTCCCGGAATGGACAGCTTGCATGCTGCACGCAGCCAGGAAGAGGAAGAACGCCAACTGCAACTGGAAGAAGAAAAAGAAAAGAACAAGGAACGTATCCGCAAGGCATACGGCGAAAGTGCCAGCAATATCGGAAGCAAGAGCCTCCGCAAACGCCGCCACATCTATCTTTTCAATACGGAAGATCTGGACAACGACGACATCATCGCCATGGTAGAAGATTCTCCCACTTATATGCGTGATAAGACTACTCTTACCAAAATCCGGACGAAAGCCGCTCTGGAAGAGGAAGTAGCCACGGAAGAAGCTACAGATGACAACGGTGTGATTACGTTCTAAACAAAGAACTAAGAACGAAAATTATAAACTCGCAAAATCAGGCTTCAGATCTAATTTTTAATCTTCAATTTTTAATTATAATAGTATGGATTTATTCGATCAAGTCAGCGAAGACATTAAAACCGCAATGAAGGCGAAAGACAAAGTAGCCCTTGAAACTTTGAGAAATATAAAGAAGTTCTTCCTGGAAGCTAAGACTGCCCCGGGAGCTAACGATATATTGACAGATGATGCTGCTCTGAAGATTATCCAGAAACTTGTGAAACAAGGAAAAGATTCTGCTGAAATCTATATCGGACAGGGTCGTCAGGATTTGGCTGACGTAGAATTAGGCCAGGTAGCCGTTATGGAGAAATACCTGCCGAAACAAATGACTGCCGAAGAACTGGAAGCTGCATTGAAGGAAATTATCGCTGAAACAGGTGCTACAAGCGGTAAAGATATGGGTAAAGTAATGGGAGTTGCCTCCAAGAAGCTAGCAGGTCTTGCAGAAGGACGTGCCATTTCTGCAAAAGTGAAAGAGCTTTTGGGATAACCTCTGCGACTTCCACAGAAGATTTTATTTTGATTTTATCTTGCACCCTACACTAACCAGAGTTTATCTATTTGATTAATAGCAGTATAAACCTGTGCAAGATACCGTTGCAGATGCGTGCAAGATGTTTTATCTTACACACATCTGCAACTTTTCTTTAAACATGACGTTCACCTCCTTCACCACTCTGAAACATCGATGAATAAAGGGATTTCGGGTGAAGAGCTGCCTTTCACATAGGTTTCACCCGATTCACTATACCTTTCTGCCGAATTTTGATTAATAGACTGATTCCAATCTATTAAATATAAACTTATTCTCTATTAATGCCAAACTTCCTTTTCACTAATAGAAAAGATTACTTACATTAAAGGTAATCTATAAATGAAGCTTTTGTTTTTATAAACAAAGCTTTCATTTATAAAATCAAAAGCTTCATTTATATAATTACAACTTGCAATTATAGATTACGATTAATGAAAAACAAGTTTAGAATTATAGTAAAGTAATTTAGGTATTAATAGAAAGGAACTTTTCTCACTATAAATAAGAAAGAGTCTATTAATAGCTGGGAAATAATCAAATTAGATCACATGAACTTAATAAAATAAAAGCACATTTGAAATTAATATGATGTATGATATAGACAGTACTAATATTATTTCCCGAACTAAAATAATCTCCCTATAAAAGAGCATAATATAGAAAATAAAGATTACTTTTACAACGAAACTAAACCACGACAGACAAATGAGAAAGAGTATTGCTATAATTATAACATCTATATTAGTGCTATCAGGATGCAACAAACAACAATCCGTATCTGACAGACTGCTAAATGAAGTAGAAAAAGCCATTGCCATAAATCCTGACAGCGCATCCAACCTACTAAAAAGTATATCATCTCCTGAAAAACTAGACGACAAAGCTTTTGCACGCTGGTGTATGTTATCAGGTAAGATTACAGACGAAATTTTTAATAGCATCCTACCAACTTACCAATTAGAAAGAGCTTATGACTGGTATTCCTCACATGGTAGCCCTGACGAGCAAGTGCAAATTTTGATTTATTTAGGTCGTTCCTATTTTGCTGATGGAGATTATGATAAAGCAATGTCTATTTATACTAATGCGCTGGACATTGCAGGAAAAAACAAGCTCAATAACCTCATTGGATATACCTATGACTATATAGGCGATCTATATCGAGAAAAATTCATGTTCACAGAAGCTATCAAAAAATACGAGACTGCTGCCGAATGCTTTAAAAAAGAAAATAACACCGATAGTTATGCCTGCGCATTAAAAAACATAGGACGTGAATATGCATGTATAGACTCATTATCATGTGCTATAGAAATACTGACTATTGCCGATTCTGTAGCAGCTAATACTAAAGATATAGAAGTTACCGCTTCAATAAATAATGCTTTAGGAAATATCTATGTAATGCGAGAAGAATATGATAAAGCCGAAAAGTACTTTCTTAAAGCATTATCGACGGGAAAAGAAAAAATGCCTGATTATGTAGCACTGATTGACTTATATACCACAACTGATTCTATAGATAAAGCTAAAGAACTATTATCTAAAATTCCACAAGATGACCCCCAATATACGTGTAGCATCAATTATTTATATTATCAAATCCATAATGCAGAGAGAGACTATAAAGAAGCGCTTGCCTACCTGGAAGAATATGTTGACATGGTAGATTCTATCGTATACGCTGACAGCCAATCTAAGATATTAAACATAGAATCTAAATATAATCATTTAAAAATCAGTCAAGAAGTAGATAGATTAAAGATTAAACAACAAAGCTACATTATATTTTCAGTTATCTGCATTTCATGCTTATTATTAATAATGATAGTGTATTTACTATATAGAAAACAAGCAAAAGAAAAAATACACAGACAACAAGATGAATTAAACCGGATAAAAACAGATTTAACCTATGTTTCATTAGAATTGGAAGAGAAAAAAAAGTTATTAGACACATTTAAAGAAAAAGATGACAACTATAATAAAATAGAGAAAGAAATAGCTCTTTTAACTAGCAATTATAAGGAACTACAACATAAGTCTCTAGAAAATTCACCAACATTTAAAGAGTTGGTACGGTTAGCCAAACAAAATAAGCCAAGAAATGATAAGCCATTAATAACAGATAAGCAATGGGAACTCATTGCAGATGAAATAACATATATCTATCCAAATTTATCTAAATACTTATATAGTCTATGTCCCAACTTACCAGAACAAGACTTTTTGTATTGTTGTTTATGTATGTGCGGATTTGATACTAACACAGAAGCAAAGTTGCTAAATATTGCAAGTGATTCAGTAAGAAAGAAACGGTTTAGACTTAGAGAAAAACTGAACATTGCATTGCTGAATGACAATACTACATTATATGAGTACTTGATTGAGAATATGCACTAATACCTTCATTTTAGTAGGAAATAAACTACAGTTTAAGAAGTTGTCCACGCAAAATTGCATAAGCCGCTGATTATCAACAGTCTTTTGTCCACGCCGAAAAACATCTTTTGCTTGTGCACCCCTTCATTTCTCTATAACTTTGCAGAAAACAATTAAAAATATGAGAAAGCTAAGTATTGTACTATTATTAATTGGCATTTCATTTATAACGATAGAAGCCAATACTCTATCAGAGCATAGAGCTAAGCGTTTAGTTATCAAAAGATGGCATCAGCACAGAGGAGTACCAGTTCCTATTCCTATAGAAGCTATTCTCTACGAAAATACTATTGAAGTTCGTTTTTTAGAAAACGTAGACAAACAAGTCATCTTCCAAGTAAAAGATCAGCAAGGAAACATCATGTTCCAAGGTGTGATAATCCCCCCTAATGGGCAAGAGACTTATAAAATTAATTTAACAGGCTACAAAACCGGTCATTATGAGCTTCTTTATATAGAAGAAGACATGACTTTAGTTGGAGAGTTTGAAATTGAACACTCAATGCCATAAAAGTAACAAACATACAATCATTACGCAACTTAATAATTAAAAATATGAAAAAACATTTCTATTTTTTATGTGCAATAGCCAGCCTATTCACCATCCATTCGTGTACGAATGATGTTTCAGAAGATTTTATCTCTCAAAAGAAAGTCAAACTAACACAAGATGAAGTCTTTAGCATCTCCTATGATGAAACAAAAGATTTGGAAGAGAAAACTCTTTTCAACATGGTAAGTGCCTTTGCTAATCTGCAAAACGGAACAACGACAAGAAGCAATGCAACTTCCTTTAAGATTGTAAAAGAGAGTTTTATTAATAAAGAGGGAGAATTCAAAAAACAAGAGCAAGCAACAAGAGCCATTAACAATGACGATATCACATCGAAAATTTGCGAAATCGAATTTAGTAATGGCTCTTCTATCGGTCGTGCTATAGTTTCAGCGAATGCAAATTTTCCTGCCATCATTGCCTTCATTCCTAAATGTAGTAGTGAAAAAATGATGGAGCAAACAGGAGCTAGTAAACTATTACATGCTTCAAAAGCAAGCTATCTCTATAATACAATAAAGATGAAAGAAGCTGTAGACTCTTTACGACTTCCAACACTTGAAAAGATTAGTAAAGAACTGGAAATACCTATAAATGAGGTTTCTTATGAGGCAGTCAAAAACTATATAACTATTACTGATGCAGAACCTACAACCAGATCAACTGCTGTACAAATAGGAGATATAGAAATGCAAATCTATCATGACAAATCTATATTTCCTCTAGTAAAAACAAATTGGGGACAAGAGGATCCTTATAATGGATGGTTCTCTAATATAGATAGAGATGGTTTACGAGACTGGGTAAGAACACAAGATGGAGGAAAGAATTTCACATCAGTTCCTGCTGGATGTGTGAATATTGCTATGGCGCAGATGATGACATATACTCACTGTAATAAAAGGCCTCCAGTTGCATTTCTAATCCCTACAGGAAAGTATGAAGTACAAACAGGTATGACTTTCATTCCCAATTGGGATCAAATGACAAAGACCCCTAAATTAGATGACCCAGGCGCAGGAGGCATAATTGATGCCCAGCGCCTAATTCTAGACCTCTATATCGAAAACAAAACCACATCTAAAAAAGACTGGGATAATGCTGTTATCTCGAGTGAAGTTTCAGAACAGAATATGCTAAAGACAATGAACAAATACTTTAAATACCAAGCTAAGGCAGCTTTTAATGGTGACATGGCGTGGGCAGCATTACGAGACAAGCATTTGGTTCTAATGTTAACTTCTGATCACGCCTTCATCATATCCGGTATACTGGTTACAGAAAAAGCCATTTCGACTCGCGAACTAGTGAAAAGAAACGATGTTTATTGGCACGCTAATTTAGGATGGGCAGATGAATGTACTGGATTCTACCAATTGGACAGCAATGCCAACACATATTTTCAGGCAAATGCCGTTCAAGAATGGGCTCATAAGATAGATTACTTAAATAATATTTATGCTAAATAGACACAATATGCTAAATAACAGATACTTAATATATCTATTCATCATTTCCTTTCTTTTTTCATCATGTACAGATAGCAACATTGCCAATAAGTTTGATAATGAAAAAGCTGAAAATGACCAGATAGTTTTAACTCCAGAAGAGTTCGCTAGCATTGCGTATGACAATCCGCAAGAACTGACTATAGAAGAAATCAGCAATATTGTTGCTAATTTCCAAAATAATATAGAAGTTGGAGATAAAATAGCTACACGAAACTCTGAAACAACAAAAATATCTATAAGAAAGAAGTATTATGTTGCCGAGGAAAACAACATCATTAAAAATATAGCCGATACCCGCTCGACAACATCCAAAGGGCCCACAGTTCCAATATTCGAGGTTGAATTATCCAATAATGAGGGAAATAAAAGTCTAGCTGTCATATGTGGAGACGAGAGAGTGCCGGAAGTTCTTTACTATGTGGACAATTATACTTCGCATTCCGAAATTGCCACGGAAGCACGTTATCTATTGGAACTATCTAAAAAAAATGTCTTTTTAGATATCCAGCAAATAGAATGTATGAGATCTACAAAAAGGGATTCCACTTTACATAAAATAGCCCGACAATTAAACATCCCGCAGAAAAATGTTTCCTATTCTGACTTTAAAGACCGAATTATAACAACGGATGAGATATCAACTAGAAATAATAATCCTGGAAATCAGTCTGGAGGCGTAAGCAGACCTCAATCCAATGTAGTAGGTTTTGTCAATCCTTTATCTAAAGTTTCATGGACTCAGAATGATCCATACAACTACGGCAGGCCTATAATGATGATCTACGACGGATATGGAGGTGAGCGTGAAGGGCATCTTGCTGTAGGATGTGCCAATGTAGCAATCGGAATATTGTTCAGCATAGTGAAACCAGACATGTATTTAGCTAATAGTCAAAAGGTTGACTGGGATTATGCAACATCAGTCGAATTCATCAAATTTACCCAAGGATATCCAGAAGCTAGTTCACCTGAAGATCTGGTAAATATGATTACAGGATTATTTGCACAGATTGCCACAGCAACAGATTCACACCCCTCTTATGAAGAAAAGGACTTATTAGATGTCAATACAGGAAAAACATATAAAAAATCAGTGATTACTCAAACAGAAACTCCTACAATCAATACCATAAATTATTTAAAGAGTATGGTTAATTTCTACGGGAACCAAAATAACAAGTTTAATGGCAATCTAGCAAAACAATCTTTATTTGAAAGAAAACCTGTTTTTCTTTGTGGTCCCGGACATATTGTAGACGACAATGGTAAGATTCTAGGTAATGGGGGAGGACACGCATGGCTAATCGATGGGGTTGTTATTACGAAGCGTCAGCACCAAGCCGGATATGACCATTACTGGTCAGTAAATATGGGATGGGGGAAAAGATCTAGAGTTTACTTTAGAACAAGTAATGACCTGCAGGATTGCGATGTTGTATTTCCAGACGACGATAATAATAATATTGCATATTACACGCAGGAAATGACTATGCTATATAATATAACTAGAAAATAACCGGACTATGAGAATCAGTAGATTTTTACTAATTGTATTATTACTGGCATCTTCGTATGGTTGCTCTGAAGAGGAACC
The DNA here is from genome assembly GCF_003604005.1 of Bacteroides sp. OF03-11BH. Classification (NCBI taxonomy): domain Bacteria; kingdom Pseudomonadati; phylum Bacteroidota; class Bacteroidia; order Bacteroidales; family Bacteroidaceae; genus Bacteroides; species Bacteroides sp. OF03-11BH. Next base: position 68,966 of record NZ_QTMW01000029.1, read on the forward strand.
ATACGAAGTTGAAAAGAAATCAGTTTCTATATGGGAAGGAGACACATGGCATGTCATTATAGAAACAGACTTAACAGAGCACAACTATAGGTTAGAATCAGAAAATCAAGAAATTGCGACTGCTATTCTTGACGAAATGAGCGTATGCATCACTACCTACAAAAGTGGAAGCACCATGATACGACTTATCGATACTGACAATAATAAGATAGCATGTGAAATCTCCGTATATGTCAAATACTTCAACAGTCCGGAAATTGTCAATTGGGGAATTCCGCTAAAAGGTAACCCTGATTATCCGGGAGTAATAATAAAAGCAGTGGATCTAAGAATTCCCCCAGAGATAGAAGTTGAGTTACGAGAAAAAGAGAAACCATTCATTGGTGCTACTTATACATTCAATCAGGAAACCAAAAAGTTTACAATGGAAACTGATTCGGGAATATTCAGAGAAGGAACATACGAATGGAATATTACCTCTTTAACGTAAGTATTCGGCCAACTACAGGTATTAAACCTTTATATACAAC